>DATABP010000613.1:0-8248 GCA_036259515.1 Thermoanaerobaculia bacterium
GCGGCCGGCAGGCGGCGAGGTCGGCGCCGGTCACCGCCGACCAGTCGCCCTCCCACCCGCCCCAGGGCGCCACCTCGACCAGCCCCGGCGCCCCCGGGTCGACCCCGAACAGCACGATCTCGCCGGCGGCGTTGGTGCGCTCCCAGAGGATGGCGGCGTCGGCCGCGGCGAGGAGCTGGTTCGGGGTGATCGTCAGATCCCCCACCCGCACCTGGAACGGCACGCCGGCGAGCGGCCGGCCGTCGGGGTCGACCGCGCGCAGGCGCAGCGGAAAGCCGGGACGCTCGCGGATCTCGATCCCGGCGCGGCCGGCGAGCTCGCCGCCGTCGAGGCGGATCAACGCCGCGCGCGGGTGGACCACCAGGTACGAGGCGTCGGCGCACAGCGAGGACTGGTCGATCCGCCCGCCGCTCCCGGTCCTCGTCCGGCATTCGGGCCGCGGGCGGCCGTCGTCGGCGAAGGCGAGCAGCGCGGCGTCCGAGGCGGGAGCGCCGTCGGCGAAACCCAGCCAGGCGCCCGCCGGCTCCGTTTCGGGCCGCAGCCGGAGCTCCAGCTCGACCCGCTCGCCGGCGGCGATCTCGATCCGCCGGGACTCGCCCTCGTAGCCGTCGGCGACGGTGGTGGTGCGATAGGCGCCGGGTCCCGGCGGCGCCCAGCGGACCCGCCCCTCGCCCCCCACCTCCAGCACCTCCGGCTCCATGCCGAGCGCCTCGGCCCAGATCACCTCGCCGTGGTCGAAGTGGAAGGCGGGGCCCGGCTCGACGAGCACGCGGGCGTCCGGGAGCGGCGCGCCGGTCGCGGCGTCGAGGACGGTGAGGTCGACCGTCTCGTCGCCCGCCAGCTCGAGGTCCATCCGGCCGCCGCCGGTGTAGGTCGAGTGGACGTTGAAGCTGCGGCAGAGCCCGGCGTCGGTGCACGCGGTGACCGTGGAGCAGCAGTAGAGCCCCGGCATCTCGGCGGGATCGCGGTCGCGGAGCGGCTCGGGGAGGTGCTGCGACTCGCCCGCGGTCAGGTAGCGGCCGAAGTAGAAGAGGTGGTAGAGCAGGTCGTCGTCGGTGGAAAAGGTCCGGCCGGGGACGGCGCTGTGCGGCGACCAGGGGGCGAGGCGCACCTCGCCGGGCACCGCCTCGCCGCCGCGCAGCAGGTGACCGTAGACCTCGTGCTCCTCCAGCGGGTGCGTCTCGACCGCCGGCGGCAGGTCGTCCTCCGGATCGAGGTAGGGCGCCACGTCGCGGCCGAGGCCCGGCACCCGCTCGTCGTCGATCGCGGCGCTCAACAGGTACTGGCCGTCGTCGAGCGCGGGGAAGACGTAGGGCCGCAGACCCGCCTGGAGGGGCACCTCGGCCACCCGCTCCCTGCAGCGGTCGGCCAGGATCACGTCGCTGCCGCCCGAGCGCTCGCGGCCGCAGCGGTAGAGCTCCAGCCGCGCCTCGCGGTGGGCGCGGGACGGCCGGTAGTCGACCCTCACCTCGTAATCCCGTCGCGCCCGCAGCGCGCCGAGCGCCATCTCGCGGACCGAGCCGCCGAGCGGCTCGACCGGCTCGGCCGCCGAGCGCAGCAGCGGATGGCGCGCGGCCAGCGACAGCGCCCGGTCCGCCGCCACGCCGAGGAAGAAGAGGCTCCCCGTGCCGCCCTGCCAGATCGCGGCGTCCGGCGGGACCGGCGGCCGGCCGGCCTCGGCGAGCGGATCCTCGAGCAGCGCCAGCAGGCGCTCGCCCTCGTCGCGGGCGAGGCCTTCCGGCAGCGTCAGGGTGACGACGAACGCCTGCCGATCGCGCGGCGGCGGCGTGGGGAGCGCCAGCTCCCTCCGCTCGCCCGGAGCGCAGCTCCCGATCGCCGAGACGCCTGCGAGCCCCCGGCCGGCCACCGAATAGGCCAGGTAGCGTCCGGCCGGCACCCACGCCTCGCGTCGGTGGCGCCACACCAGCGGATAGACGGCATGCTCGTCGAGCGAGACGACGTCGACCCGCTCCACCCGCGACCAGCTCGGCTCGGCGGAGGCGGTCAGGTGGCAGGCGGGCACCACCGGCACCAGCAGCGACCGCTCTCCCGCGAGCACCTCGTCCGGGATGGTCATCGAGCTGGTGAAGGAGCTGACCCAGCCCTCCGCCTCCGCCAGCCACAGCCAGCGTCCCGGAGGCAGCCTGAAGCGCGTCCCCGCCGGCACGACGAGCTCCGGCACGAAGCTGCCGGGCCGGAAGAGCGACACCCGGCCCCCGCTCAGCTCGTGGCCGACCGGCCCCTCCGCGGCGTCCCAGGCGTCGGCGGGGGCGATCTCGACGGTCAGCAGACGACCGCGCCCCGCCTCCTCGGCGCCGGCCACGACGGCGCCGCAACCGAGAACGGCGAGCGCCGCCGCCGCGGCGCACCGTCGCCCGAGGGGCCAGCCTGCGGAGATCACGGGCAGAAGTCGAACTTGCTGCAGGTGCTCGTCGAGCAGTAGTAGCTCAGGTGGAAGATGCAGGTCCCGTCGCAGGTGCCGCTCTCCATGGCGCAGCGGGAATCCTCGAAGACCTCACCGCCCGGCCTGGGCTGAAGGTCCTCGCCACCTCCGGGCTCGACGCCGGATCCGGCCCCGCCGGACGCGGCGCCGACGGCGAAGAGACGGTCGGCCTGGCGGAACATGTCGGCCGCCCCCGCCGCCGCCGGCTCCGACGACGACTCCTCGGCCGCGGCGCCCGGAACGGCGAGGAGCCAAGCCAGACAGACTGCCACGAGCAACTGCCAGAGAGCGGGCCTCTTGTTCACCTCGTCGCCTCCTGTGCGTCCAGTGAGTTCGCGCCAGCTTATCACCGCTCTGTCTTCAATGCGACCTCGAAGGACAACGACTCGACGCCCCGGACGGTGCGGCGGGGCACGAAGGGAAGCTGGAGCGAGGGGTCGTCGACGACCGGCTGGAGGAGCAGGTCGGCGGGTACGGCGGTGAAGAAGTACGTCACCCGCTGCTGCTGCCAGGCGGCGCCGACCGGGAAGAACCGGCTCTCCGGCTCGGCTCCCTCCGCGGGCGCGACCAGCGCGGCGCCGAGGCCGCGGTCGCCGACGCGGTAGGAGGTCGGGAGCTCCAGCGTCAGGAGGAGGGCGCCCTGCCCGGGACCCGGCGGGACCGGCGGCGCGATGCGCGCGACCTCCCCCGCCCGGCAGGGGACGACGGGCCCCAGCGCGTCGACGCGGCCCTCCCTCACCGAGTAGGCGAGGAGCTCGCCGACCGGAGCCCAGAGAGCCGCGCGCTCGCCGGGAGCGACCGGGTAGACGGCGCCCTCGGTCAGCGAGACGACGTCGAGGCGCTCGACCGCCTCCCACGCCGCCTCCGGCGCCAGCTCGACCCGGCACGCCGGCGCCACGCCCGCCAGGAAGGTGGCGACCACCTTCTCGGCGTGGGGCGAGACCGGGATCAGGTTGGTGCCGGTGGTGGCGTAGCCAGGAGCCTCGGCGGTGAGCCAGTAGCGGCCGGGAGGCAGCGGCACCGGCTTCCCCGCCTCGCCGACGAACGCGGGACGCCACTCGCCGACGCGATAGAACGCCACCCTCCCGGCGGGCAGCTTGTGCGCCGTCGGCCAATCCGGGAGGTCCCAGGCGGCCTGGGGCGCGAGGTCGACGACCATGTCGACCGCGGCCTCGGCTCGATCCGCGACGGCGTCCCGCACCGGCTCGCCCCCCGCTCCCCACGGTCCGACGCGAAAGGCCCGCGGCCCCTGGCGGAACATCTCGACCGCGCCCTGCGGCGGCGGCTGCCAGCGCGGCGCCGGCGCCGAGGGGGCGGCGGCGATCAGCGCCAGCGCGGCGAGCGGGAGCGCGGCCCGGGCCGGAGATCTCAGAGGTCTCACGAATCCTGGGTGCCTCCGCCGACCGAGCCGGGACACGTCACCGCGCGGGCGGCCTGCCCGCTCCCGGGAGCTGGACCAGCGCCAGCACCTCGCCGGCGGTGCGCCGCTGCCAGAGGACGATCGGACCGGGGGGCAGACCGGCCGGGCGGCCGGCGGACGGCGGCGGCGCGGTGGCGGCGGAGCTGCCGTCGCGCGCCTCGACCTCCTCGGCCACCCGCGCCGCCATCTGGAAGAAGGTGCTGACCGCCAGCCCGTGGGCCGCCAGGTAGCGCGCGAGCGCGCTCTCGGTCAGCGCGCTCCTGCCGCTCTCGAGCGCCACCACCTGCTCGCGCGAGAGCCCCACCCGCTCGGCCAGCTCGCGTTGGGTCAGCCGCCGCGGCGCCTCTTCGCGCAGCCGCCGCAGCACCCGCCGATGCACCTCCCGCAGGAGCGAGCTCGTCGCCTCCCATTCCGGCACGCGGAAGACGTTACGGCTTCACGAAACATATTGCCAATTTTTCTCGCAAGGATGATAACTCAGGTCCACAGAAGTGGCCTCGCATCACCTTTCTGCCGGGGGCGGCGGGGTGGCGGAGGGCGCGACACCGGCCGCCGGAGTGGCACGCATCCTGCGCCTCGGGGCGAATGAACGGAACCGACGAGGAGCGACGCGATGAGCGAGACACGACAGAAGCCGGCCCGGCAACCCGAAGGCAAGGTCCGCTACGCGGTGTGCGGGCTGGGATGGTTCGCGCAGGTGGCGGTGCTGCCGGCGTTCGCGAACGCCGAGGAGAGCTCGGAGCTGGTGGCGCTCGTCTCGAGCGACGAGGAGAAGCTCGGCGTGCTCGGCGACCGCTACGACGTGCCGCCCGAGCACCGCGGCGGCTACGAGCGGTTCGAGGAGCTCCTCGACCGCGCGGAGGTCGACGCCGTCTACGTGGTCACCCCGAACCACCTCCACCGGGAGTTCACCGTCCGCGCCGCGCGCGCCGGCGTCCACGTGCTGTGCGAGAAGCCGATGGCGGTCACCGAGGAGGAGTGCCGGGAGATGATCGCCGCCACCGACGAGGCCGGGGTGCGGCTGATGATCGCCTACCGGCTGCACTTCGAGGAGGCCAACCTGACGGCGGCGGAGATCGCGCGCTCCGGGCGGCTGGGCGAGGTGCGCTTCTTCTCGTCGGTGTTCTCGAACCTGGTCAGCGACGAGGAGGACATCCGGCTCAACCCGATCGAGCTCGGCGGCGGCAGCCTCTACGACATCGGCACCTACTGCGTGAACGCCGCCCGCTACGTCTTCGCCGACGAGCCCACCGAGGTCTCGGCGATGAGCGTGCTCGGCGGCGGCCGCTTCGCCGACTGCGACGAGCTGACGGCCGCGGTGATGCGCTTCCCCGGCGAGCGCCTGGCCAGCTTCACCACCTGCTTCTCCACCCGCGACCACGACGAGTACCGCGTCCAGGGCACCCGCGGCGAGCTGGTCGTCTCCCCCGCCTTCACCTTCCACGGCGACCTCGCCTGGAAGCTCACCGCCGGCGACGACGAGGAGGAGGAGCGCACCTTCCCGAAGCGCGACCAGGTGGCGCCCGAGATCCTCCACTTCTCGGAGTGCCTGCTCACCGGCCGCCGCCCCGAGCCGGACGGCAACGAGGGGCTGGCCGACGTCAAGATCCTCGCCGCCCTCCACCGCTCGGCGGCCGAAGGCGGCCGCCCCGTCCGCCTCGGCGACTTCCCGCCGCAGCGGCGGCCGACCCTCGAGCAGGAGGAGCGGCGCCCGGCGCAGGAGGAGCCGAAGCTGGTCCACGAGCGCGCTCCGTCGAGCTGACGCCGGGACGCCTGGCAGGTCCCTTGCTCTCTGCGGTGGCAGCGCCCCGTCACCGGCCGGAGGTGACCGCCGCGTCGAGCGGGGTGCCGGAGCCCACGGATGTCCGTCGAAACCACCACCTCCGCCGCCGAGCCGCGCCGCGGCCTGCGCATCCGCTGGCGGCGGCCCGACTCGCTGCCGCGCTGGGCGCGGGTCGCGCTCGTCGTCTTCGCGGCGTTCTTCGTCATCGGCTGGGCGGGGTGGCTGTCGTGCGGCTTCCGCGGCTGCCCGGCGGTGGGCACCCTCGCCTCGTTCACCCCGGACGGCGCGCCGGTGCTGCTCGACCGCGACGGCGAGCCGTTCGCCGAGCTCAAGCCCGCCGGCCACCGGGTGGTCGAGCTGGAGGACCTGCCCGAGCACGTCGCCGCCGCCTTCGTCGCCGTCGAGGACCGCCGCTTCCGGCAGCACGACGGGGTGGACTGGCGGCGCGTGGTCGGGGCGCTCCTCGCCAACCTGCGGGCCCGCGAGATCGAGGAGGGCTCCTCGACGATCACCATGCAGCTCGCCCGGAACGTGTTCCCCGACCGCATCGAGGCGCAGCGCAAGACGCTGGGGCGGAAGCTCCTCGAGGCGCGGGTGGCGCGGAAGATCGAGAGCGAGTTCTCGAAAGACGAGATCCTCGAGCTCTACCTCAACTACATCTACTTCGGCGGCGGCGCCCGCGGCATCGACGCGGCGAGCCGCCTCTACTTCGACAAGTCGCCCACCGAGCTGACGCTCGACGAGGCGGCGCTCCTCGCCGCGCTGCCCAAGGCGCCCTCCCACTACGACCCGCGCCGCCACCCCGAGCGCGCCCGCGAGCGCCGCGACCTGGTGCTCGACCTGATGGTCGAGCAGGGGCGGATCGACGAGGACGAGGCCGCCGCCGCGCGGGAGGCGGAGCTCGACATCTCCAAGGGCTCGACGCCGCCGCGGAGCGAGATCGCCTTCGCGCCCTACTTCGTGGAGGAGGTGCGGAGCCGGCTCGAGGAGCGCTTCGGCGACGCCATCTACACCGAGCCGCTGCGCATCCGCACCACCCTCGACCGCAACGCCCAGACCGCCGCCGCGGAGGAGCTGGCGCGCCAGCTCGAGCGCATCGAGAACGGCACCTGGGGCCGCTTCGACGCGCCGCGCTACGACCCCGGCGACGAGCTGCCGCAGGGGTCGACCGAGTACCTCCAGGGCGCGGCGGTGGTGGTCGCGGCCGACACCGGCGACGTCCTCGCCTGGGTGGGCGGCCGTGACTTCCTGCACTCCCGCTTCGACCGCGTCGAGGACGCCCGCCGGCAGATCGGCTCGGCGTTCAAGCCGTTCGTCTACGCCACCGCGCTGGCGCAGGGGCACACGCTGTCCGAGCGGCTGGTCGACCGGCCGATCGAGATCCCGCTCGACCGCCGCCGCACCTGGCGCCCCGAGAACTTCGGCGACCACTACGAGGGGCTGGTGTCGGTGCGCGAGGCGCTGGTGCGCTCGAAGAACGTGCCGACGGTGCGGCTGGCGCAGGCGGTGGGCACGGTGGAGGTGGCGGAGACGGCACGCGAGATGGGGCTCCCCGGCGACCGCATCCCGCGCACCCCGGCGATGGCGCTCGGCACGGCGTCGCTGTCGCCGGTCGAGCTCGCCGCCGCCTACACCGCCTTCGCCAACCTCGGCGAGCGCGTCGAGCCGCGGCTGATCCTCGAGGTCACCCGCCCGGACGGCGAGGTGCTGTGGGAGACCGAGGTCGAGGAGGAGCGGGTGATCGACCCGGCGGTCGCCTTCCTGGTCACCGACGCGCTCTCCGACGCCGTCTCCCGCGGCACCGGCGCGGCGGTGCGCCAGGCCGGTCTCACCGTGCCGGCGGCGGGCAAGACCGGCACCACCAACGACCGGCGCGACACCTGGTTCGTCGGCTACACGCCGGAGATGGTCGGCGCGGTGTGGATCGGCTTCGACCAGCCGCGGACGATCGTCCCCGGCGCCGAGGGCGGCCGGCTGGCGGCGCCGGTGTGGGGGCGGATGATGCGCCGCGTCTACGCCAGCCGCCCGGCGCCCGAGGACTGGCAGCCGCCCGGCGACGTGGTGCGCCGCGCCGTCGATCCGGCGACCGGGTACCTGCTCGCCGACGGCTGCGCGCCGGTCGGCGCGGCGCCGCGCCAGGAGTACTTCCTGCTCGGCACCGAGCCGCAGTCGATCTGCCCGTCGTCGCCCTCGACCAACGGCACCGATCCCTACCTCGAGGACTGGCGCAGCCGCTTCCGCGCCTGGCTCGACGGCTGGGGCGGCGAGGAGGGCACCGAGCTGGGCGTCGCGAACGAGGGCTACGAGGACTACGAGCTCGGCACCGGCAGCGGCATCCGCGTCGAGCGCCGGCCGGACGGCTCGATCCTGATCGAGAACACCGGCAGGAGCACCGAGAGCCTGCCGCCGCCCGAGCCGCTCGAGCCGATCGGCCCCGACCCGCGCCCCGACGACGAGACGGACGACGACGGGATCGACATCGAGCCGCTGCCGGAGCCGGAGCTGCCGCCGGTCGAGCGCCAGCCGCCGCCGCAACCGCAGCCCCCGCAGCGACAGCCGCCGCCCGAGCCGCCGCCGGCCCAGCAGCCACCGCCCGAGCAGC
>DATABP010000614.1:0-1842 GCA_036259515.1 Thermoanaerobaculia bacterium
CGCCGCCGGCGCCCCGAGGGGCGTCCGCAAGGGCGCCGGCTCCTCGCCGCGCGCCGCCTCCAGCCCGCGCCGCAGCCGCTCCTCCAGCCGATCGACCAACCGCGGGTCGCGGAAGCGAACCTCCGCCTTCTGCGGATGGACGTTGACGTCGACCTCGCCGGGCGGCAGGTCGAGGAAGAGGAAGAGCGCCGGGAAGTCCTCGCCGCGCCAGGTGTCGCGCACCGCGCGGTAGAAGGCGGCGAGGACGGCGCGGTCGCGCAGCAGGCGCCGGTCGACGAAGACGAACTGGCGGCGGCCACGGGCGGTCGACGGCGGGCCGACGAGCCCCCACACCCGCTCCGGGCCGGCCGGTCCGCCCTCGGGCAGCGGCACCAGCTCGCCGCCGAAGGCGTCGCCGAACACCTGGGCGATCCGCCGCCGCGCCGCCTCCGCGTCGGCCACCGGCGAGGCCGCCGCGGGCAGCGCGTCGAGCAGCGTCCGCCCCTCGTGGACCACCGTGAAGCGCACGTCCGGCCGCGCCAGGGCGTAGCCCTGCACCACCTCGAGCGCCCGCCGCAGCTCGGTGGCGGGCGCCTTGAGGAACTTGCGCCGCGCCGGCACGCTGAAGAAGAGCGAGGCCACCGACACGCGGGTGCCGCGCGGGTGGGCGGCCGGCTCGGCGGCGCGCACCCGCCCCGCCTCGATCGCCACCCGGTGCCCGTCGCCGGGCGACTCGGCGGTGACCAGCTCGACCCGGGCGACGGCGGCGATCGACGACAGCGCCTCGCCCCGGAAGCCGAGGGTGGCGACCCGCTCGAGGTCCTCGAAGCTGCCGATCTTGCTCGTCGCGTGGCGGTCGAAGGCGAGGAGGGCGTCCTCCCGTCCCATGCCCGAGCCGTCGTCCGAGACGACGATCCGCCGCTTGCCCCCCGCCTCGAGCTCCACCCGCACCTCCCGCGCGCCGGCGTCGAGCGCGTTCTCCACCAGCTCCTTGACCACCGACGCCGGCCGCTCGACGACCTCCCCGGCGGCGATCTGGCTGACCAGCGGATCGGGCAGGAGGCGGATGCGCGGCACGGCGGCGAGTCTACAGGCGGAAAACGGGCGCCGAGGTCCGTCGAAGGGAGTGTCGGAATGGTCCGACGCGCACCTTCGACGGAGAGTCGTCATGCGAGAGACGGAGAAGAACCTCGACCAGTCCCTGAACGATCTGCTGCAGACCGCCGCCGTGCCGGCCGCCGGCGACGCGGCCGTCGCGGAAGCCCTCGGCCGCTTCGACCCCTGCGAGCTGTGGCATCGGATCCGCGACGAGTACGAGGTCGTCGTCGGCATCCTGGAGACGGTCGGCAAGTGGCTGCCCTGGGCGGGGCGGCTCGCGAGGGTCCTGCGGCTCGTGCAGGAGATCCTCAACCGCCTCTGCCCGTGACGATCTGTCGCGTCGCCGACCGCGCCGCCGCCAGGCGCCGCGCGAAGCCGGGCCGGTCCCAGCCGGTGTAGAGGCGGGTGAGCCGGCCGGGGTCGGGCTCGTCGAGGGCGCCGCGGGCGGCGAGGAAGTCGCGGCAGACGCGGGCGTTGGCGGCCCAGTCGCGGACGGCGGCGAGGCGGGCGGGGGTGGGGCGGAGCCCGTCGAGGTGGCCGAGCGCCCGCCAGTGCCGGAGCTGCACCTGCGCCGGGCCGACGCTCAGCCGCGCGAGGCGGCCCGGCGCGGCGAGCGAGAGCGCGATCCACAGCGCGTACTCGCCGGCCCGCCGCCAGCGCGGGCGGTAGAAGCTCTCGACGGCGAGGAGGGCGAGGACGTTCGGGCTCCGCTCGCCGGCGGCGTGGAGGCGGACGAGCCGGGGGCGGAGGCGGCGGAGGTGGCGC
>DATABP010000615.1:0-10487 GCA_036259515.1 Thermoanaerobaculia bacterium
GGTATGAACGGGAGTTCAAGGAGGAGCCGAGCTACTCGCGAATCCTCGGCCGCATCGCACAGCATCGAGACGAGCGTCAGCGGCTGCTCAAGGCATACTTCGAGCCGACCGAAGAAGAGCGCCTGGAGGGCCTGAAACAACCGACCGCCGCTCATCGTGCGATAGCCAGCTTGTGTCGCCGCGGCTACATCCGCGTTATCGTCACGACAAACTTTGATCGCCTTTTAGCGTTGGCGCTCAGCTCGGAGGGCCTACAACCAACCGTTATTAGCACGCCCGATGCGGTAAAGGGCGCACCGCCCCTCGTGCATGCTGCTCTGGTTATCGTCAAGATCCACGGGGATTACCTCGATACACGCATTCGGAACACAACTGGCGAGCTAGAAGCCTATCCAGCTCCTCTGACGAAGCTCCTGGATCGGATCTTCGACGAATTCGGTCTACTGGTGTGCGGCTGGTCCGCTCGATGGGACCCGGCGCTACGCAGGGCGCTCGAGCGCTGTAAGAACCAGCGGTATACGACCTACTGGACCGGACTAGACGAGCCAGACGCAGAGCTTAAGGACCTTCTTCGGCTTCGGAGAGCCCCCTTTATCCAGATCGACGGAGCAGACAACTTCTTTGTGGATTTGAACGAAAAAATTACGGCACTCGAGGAGCATGCGCGGCCTCACCCGCTTTCCGTCGAAGCCGCCGTCGCCACGCTGAAGCGATACCTCCCCGACCCGGCGCAGAATATCAGGTACCGCGATCTGCTGGTCGGGGAGGCCGAACGAGTCCGCCGAGAGTCACTGAGCTCCTCGTTTGCAGTTGAAGATCCGATTGACGAGGTCTCCCTGGCTGCTCGAATACAGGCTTATGAGGCCGTGACGGAAATCCTCTCCTCGCTTTTCGCCGTCGCGTCTTTCTGGGGGGAAAAGTACCACGAGCCGCTCCTCTCGGAGGTCGTCGAGCAACTCGCCGCCCACGAATCACGAGGCTTTCTGACCGCTACCAGTCGGCATTCGGTCGCTTCGAGTACTTCTGGGGACTAATCCATGTTGACTTGGACGAGCCAATATTCGGCAACATCTGGGGGCCGATAGGGAGCTTTGCGTGGCGCCGGTCCAGTAAGAATCCGCACCCAGCAGAAGCGATCGGCCGTGAAATCGAAAGTGAGGGGCCAGAATAGGGACCACTGAAGGAGGATTTTTCGGCGCCGATCTCGTCCGCGCGAAAAAGGCGAAAGAGCAGTTCGACAACTTTTGGAGAAGCGTGTACCTGGGATTGTAGCCGGGGCGATACTCAACCCGCGGCCATGTTACGCCCGCACCGGGTCCGCCTTCTCGGGATCGATCCCCAGCTCCCCCACCGCCTTCACCGCCACCTCCCGCTCGACCTTCCCCTCAGCCGCCAGGCGATTGAGCGCCGCCAGGGCGACGTGCTCAGCGTCGACCTCGAAGAAGCGCCGCAGCGCCTGCCGGGTCTCACTCCTGCCGAAGCCGTCCGTTCCGAGCGGGGTCAGCCCGTTCGGCACCCACCTCGCGATCTGCTCCGGCACCAGCTTCATGTAGTCGGTCACCGCGACGACCGGCCCCTCGTGCCCCTCCAGCACGCGGGTGACGTAGGGCACCCGCGGCTCCTCGCCGGGGTGGTGGAGGTTCCAGCGCTCGCACTCCAGGGCGTCGCGGCGGAGCTCCTTGTAGCTGGTCGCCGACCACAGCTCGGCGGCGACGCCGAAGCGCTCGGCGAGGATCTGGCGCGCCCGCTCGGCCTCGCGCAGCAGCGTACCGCTGCCGAAGAGCTGCACCCGCGGGCGGTCCTCCATTCCCTCCGGCGCGCCCGCCAGCCGATACAAGCCTCGCAGGATGCCCTCGTCGGCGTCGTCGGGCTTGGCGGGCATGGTGTAGTTCTCGTTGTAGAGGGTGAGGTAGTAGAAGACGTCCTCGCGCTCCTCGTACATGCGGCGCAGGCCCTCGCGGACGATCACCGCGATCTCGTAGGCGTAGGCGGGGTCGTAGGTGAGGAGGTTGGGGACCACGGTGGCCAGCACGTGGCTGTGGCCGTCCTCGTGCTGGAGGCCCTCGCCGTTCAGCGTGGTGCGGCCGGCGGTGGCGCCGAGGAGGAAGCCGCGGCCGCGCTGGTCGGCGAACGCCCAGATCAGGTCGCCGATGCGCTGGAAGCCGAACATCGAGTAGTAGATGAAGAAGGGGATCATGTCGACGCCGTGGTTCGCGTAGGCGGTGCCGGCGGCGGCGAAGGAGCAGAAGGAGCCGGCCTCGGTGATCCCCTCCTCGAGGATCTGCCCGTCCTTGGCCTCCTTGTAGTAGAGGAGCATGCCGGCGTCGACCGGCTCGTAGGTCTGGCCGACGTGGGAGTAGATGCCGAACTGGCGAAACATCGACTCCATGCCGAAGGTGCGCGCCTCGTCGGGAACGATCGGCACCACGCGGCGGCCAAGCTCCTTGTCCTTCATCAGCACGGTGAGGAGGCGCACGAAGGCCATCGTCGTCGACACCTCGCGCTCGAAGCCGCCGTGGAGCTCGCGGAAGCGGTCGGCCGGCGGGGTGTCGAAGGGGCCGATCGACACCCGGCGCGCCGGCACGTAGCCGCCGAGCGCGGCACGGCGCTCCTGGAGGTACTGCACCTCCTCGCTGTCGTCCGCCGGCCGGTAGAAGGGCGCGTCGGGGAGGTCCTTGTCGGGAATCGGGATGTCGAAGCGGTCCCGGAAGTGGCGCAGCTCCTCCTCGTTGAGCTTCTTCTGCTGGTGGGTGACGTTCCGGCCCTCGCCGCCCTCGCCCAAGCCGTAGCCCTTGACCGTCTTGGCGAGGATCACCGTCGGCTGCCCCTCGTGATCGACGGCGGCGCGGTAGGCGGCGTGGACCTTGCCCGGGTCGTGGCCGCCGCGGCGCATCTTCTCGAGCTGCTCGTCCGTCAGGTGCTCGACCATCTTCGCCAGCTCGGGGTGGCGGCCGAAGAAGTGCTGGCGGACGTAGGAGCCCGGCTCGACGGTGTACTTCTGGAACTCGCCGTCGACCGTCTCGTTCATCCCCTGGACCAGGAGGCCGGACTCGTCCGCCGCGAGCAGGGGGTCCCAGTCGCTGCCCCAGATCACCTTGATCACGTTCCAGCCGGCGCCGCGGAAGGCGGTCTCCAGCTCCTGGATGATCTTGCCGTTGCCGCGCACCGGGCCGTCGAGCCGCTGGAGGTTGCAGTTGACGACGAAGATCAGGTTGTCGAGCCGCTCGCGGGCGGCGAGCGTGATCGCGCCCAGACTCTCCGGCTCGTCGGTCTCGCCGTCGCCGAGGAAGGCCCACACGTGGCGGCCGGAGGTGTCCCGGATGCCGCGGTCGTGGAGGTAGCGGTTGAAGCGCGCCTGGTAGATCGCCGAGATCGGCGCCAGGCCCATCGACACCGAGGGGAACTCCCAAAAGTCCGGCATCAGCCAGGGGTGCGGGTAGGACGAGAGGCCGCCGCCCTCGGCCAGCTCGCGGCGAAACGCCTCCAGCTTGTCGACCCCGATCCGCCCTTCGAGGAAGGCGTGGGCGTAGATCCCCGGCGAGGCGTGGCCCTGGAAGTAGACGAGGTCGCCCGAGAAGCCGTCCTCGCCGCGGCCGCGGAAGAAGTGGTTCATCCCCACCTGGTAGAGGGTGGCGGCCGACGCGAAGGTCGAGATGTGGCCGCCGATCCCCTCGTACTTCTTGTTGGCGCGCACCACCATCGCCATCGCGTTCCAGCGGATCAGGCTCTTGATCCGGCGCTCGAGCGGGCGGTCGCCGGGGTAGGGGGGCTCCTGGCTCGCCGGGATGGTGTTGACGTAGGGGCGCGAGGCGAGCGGCAGGCGGACGCCGCGGCGGTAGCTCTCGTCGAGCAGGCGGCGCAGGAGCGTGCGGGCGCGCGCCGCGCCGCCGACCTCGATGACGTCGTCGAGCGCCTCGACCCACTCGCGCGTCTCCGCGGGATCCGGGTCCCGCTCCGCGGTGTCGCGGGGGACCTGTTCGACGGGCGGCGGCGCGATCTCGAGCTCGGCGGTCATCGACGCTTCCTTTCTGGGTGTTCCCGTCCGCGCGGGTGACGACGGAGGCGGCGGGCGGCCAGCCCATTGTGGCGCGGCGGGGGCGGCGGTCGCAAGCGAACGAGACGTGGGGCTGCATGGCGTGATCGTACGTACGATCATCGTTTGACGTACGCCCGCCTCCGATGTAGGCTCTTTGTGAGGTCGGGTCGGCCGTTTTCCGTTCACCCTGGAGGAACGAGCGATGACGCTCACCGCATCGAAGTTGAGAGAGAACATCTACCGCATCCTCGACGAGGTGCTGGAGACCGGGGTGCCGGTGGAGATCGAGCGGAGGGGACGGATGCTCAAGATCGTGCCCGTCGAGACGCGGGGTCGGCTGGCGAACCTGAAGCCGAACCCGGGCTTCGTGATCGGCGATCCCGAGGACCTGGTCCATCTCGACTGGTCGTCGGAGTGGAAGCCGTACCTGGACGACGAGGACGACGAGGCGGAGCTGTCCAAGTCACCGCACAGCCTGAGAGGAGGGAGCGGGTGATCTATCTGGACACCCACGCCGTCGCCTGGCTGTTCCTCGGTCGGCTGACGCTCCTGCCCCGGCGGGTGCTGGCGCGGATCGAGCGCAGCGAGGAGCTGCGGATCTCGCCGATGGTCGCCGTCGAGCTGGACTTCATGCACGAGCTCGGACGCACCGATCGGCCGTCGCGGGAGGTGATCGCGGTGCTCGGCGCCGGCCTCGGCCTGCGGGTCTGCGACCTCCCCTTCCCCGCCGTCGCCGCCGCCGCGGCGCACCTGACCTGGACGCGCGACCCCTTCGACCGGCTGATCGTCGCCCAGGCGGTGGTCGCCAAGGCGCCGCTGGTCACCCGCGACCGCTCGATCCACCGCCACTCGGCGGTGGCCTACTGGGGGGACTGACGCGAAAGCTCCGACTCACGGCACGGCGGCGGCGACCGGCTGGCCGAGGAGCTCGGCGCCGAGGGCGGCCGTCTGGCTGCGGAAGTCGGCCTCGAGGCGCGTCTTCTCGTCGTCCGGCAGGAACGACTGCCGCACCGCCCCGAGCGCCAGGCCGGCGAGCTCGCCGGCGCCGTAGCCGAAGGTCTCGGCCAGCGCCCGGTACTCGGCGGTCAGCGTGGTCGAGAAGAAGGGCGGGTCGTCGGAGTTGACCGTCACCGGCACGCCGGCGCGGCGGAGACGGTCGAAGGAGTGCTCGGCGTAGCTCGGGAAGACGCCCAGGCGGAGGTTCGAGGTCGGGCACACCTCGCACGGGACGCGGCGGCGGGCGAGCTCGGCGACCAGCTCGGCGTCCTCCACCGCGCGCACGCCGTGACCGATCCGCTCGGCGTGGCAGACGTCGAGCACGGAGCGGATCGAATCCGGTCCGGCGTGCTCGCCGGCGTGGGCGACGCGGTGGAGGGCCTGCCGCTCGGCCTCCGCGAAGTGGGGGCGGAAGGGCTCGTTCGGCCAGCCGGCCTCGATCCCCGAGAGCCCCAGCGCGACCACGCCGCGCCGGCGGTTGGCGAGCGCCCAGTCGAGGGTGGCGTCGGCGCCGGCGGGGACGTTGCGCACGATGTCCGGGATCAGCCGCAGGCGGACGCCGAGCCGCCGCTCCCCCTCCTCGATCGCCTGCCACAGCGCCGCCGCGACCTCTTCCCCATCGACGCCGGCGGAGAGGTGGGTGGCGATGGTGAAGTGCGCCTCGCTGTAGACGACGTTCTGCCGCGCCTGCTCGGCGAGGAAGTCGAGCGCCAGGCGGTGGAAGTCCTCGGCGTCGCGCAGGCAGGACGAGACGGTGAGGTAGACCTCGACGAAGTGGTCGAAGTCGCGGAAGCGGAACCAGTCGGCGAGGCCCGCCTCGTCCCTCGCCGGCAGCTCGACACGGTGGCGGCGGGCGAGCGCCAGGAGCGTCGCCGGCTGGATCGAGCCCTCGAGGTGGACGTGGAGCTCCGCCTTCGGCATGCGGAGCAGGAAGTCGGCCAGGCTCAACGGCCGCCTTCCTGGGTCGCCAGCGGCGGCTGCGCCGAGACCTCCGCCGCCTGCCCCAGCCGCGCCTCGAGCCGCGCCAGCACCTCGGGCGGCGCCAGCCCGTCGAGGTCGCCGCCCAAGTGGAAGACCTCCTTGATCAGCCGGCTCGACAGGTAGCTGTACTCCTCCCGCGGCACCATGAACATCGTCTCCACCCGCGGGTTGAGGCGGCGGTTCATCAGCGCCATCTGGAGCTCGCTCTCGTAGTCGGAGACGGCGCGCAGGCCGCGCACCACGATGCGCGCCCCGGCCCGATCCATGAAGTCGACGAGGAGGCCGGAGAAGCTCTCCACCCGCACCGACGGCCAGCCGGCGACCAGCTCGCGGATCGTCGCCAACCTCTCCTCCACCGAGAAGAGCGGCCGCTTCTGCTCGTTCCGCAGCACCGCCACGACCACCTCGTCGAAGCTCGGCAGGCAGCGCTCGATCAGGTCGAGGTGCCCGTTGTGAATGGGGTCGAAGGAGCCGGGGTAGACGGCGATGCGTCGGGTCATGGGCGGGCGGCTTCGGCGGGTGGCGGGCTCCCCGGCGCCGGCTTCAGCGGGCGCGGAGGAGGTCGTGGGCGACGCCATTGTACGCGGCGTCCTCGACCTGGAGGAGGAGGAGCCGCGCGCCGTCCGGCGCCGCGACGACGAAGGTCTCGCGCCGCCCGTCGAGGAGCCCGTCCTCGGGAGCGAGATCGCTCCACTCGTCGGCGTCGGGCGAAAGGCGCGCCCGGGTCAGCGGCGAGAGCGCGTCCTCGATCGTCACGCGGAGCCGCCCCTGCCCCACCCGCTCCACCGCCACCAGCCGCGGCGGCGTGTGGTCGACCACCACCGGCTCGCTGACCTGCTCGGCGGAGAGCGCCTCGCCGGGGGCGTTGTCGAGACGGTCCGAGGCTTCCAGGCGGAAGCGGTAGAGCCCGTCGGGCAGCACCGTCGAGTCGAAGACGAAGTGCTCGTCGGACAGCTCGTCGACCATCTCCAGCCAGCCGTCCTCGCCGTCCTCCTCGCCGGCGGCGCCCGGGGCGGCGCCGTTCACCGCCTGGTCGGCCGCCGCCCGGCGGAAGGCGAGGCGGTAGATCAGCTCGTCCTCGTTGTCGTCCTCGGCGTTCCAGGTCAGCGAGCGGTAGCCGGGCTTCCACAGGCTCTTCAGGCGGTCGTCGCCGGTGGGCGCCGGCTCCAGGGTGCGGAAGACGCCGTCCGGGCTCGGGCTGGTCGGCTCGAAGGCCTGGTCGGAGGGGTTGAAGCTCGCCGGCACCAGGATGCGGCCGGGCTCGAGCACGGAGAGGCCCTCGATCTTCGGCCGCAGGTTCTCCTGCCGGTAGGAGAGCTCGACGCCGTGGAGGAGCGGCGACGCGTCGTCGCCGGCGGAGAGCCGCGCCCGCCACTGCGCGTAGCGGCCGCGCGGCAGCTCTCCGAGGCCGACCTCGCCGCCGGCGACCGGCCCGGCGACCGGCTCCGTCCACTCGCTCCACTCCGACCAGGTGCGGTCCGGCTCGGCGCTGATGCCGCTGCGGAACGAGAACCGCACCGCCCCCTGCCGCGGCACGTCGCCGCGCCAGCGGAAGGTGCCGAAGCGCGAGATCTGCTCGGCGTCGAGCGCGGCGCTGGTGTAGGTGCCGTCGCGCTCGGTGCCGCCGGTGATCAGGTAGAGCGCCGCGGCGTTGGTGGTGGCGAAGGCGGGGCCGTGGTCGGCGGCGAGGAGCGCCACGATCTGCCGCTCGTCGACGTCCTTCTCGAGAACCATCCGCGCGCCGTTCCAGGAGTAGAGCTCGCCGTCGAGCCCGGTCGCAACCCACAGCCGGTCGCGATGCCAGAGGAGGTCGAACACCGTCTCGTCCTCGAACGACCACAGCGTCTCGACGACGCCCGCCGGGCTGACCGCCAGCACCTGGCTGCGCGGGCCGCGGTAGCCGGGGCGGCGGGTGCCGGAGGCCGCCGGCGACGGCTCGCTCGGGCCGCTCTCGGGGGTGACGGTGATCGTCACCGAGCCGTCGCCCGGGCCGTCCTCGTCGTCGTCCTCGCCGTCCGCGCCGCCCTCCGGCCGCGACGGCTGCCCGCCGCCGGCGCCGAGCTCCACCCGGCTCGCCTCCGAGGCGGCGACCGCGGCGTACCGGGTGCCGTCCGGCGCCACCGCCAGCGCCACCACCTCGGGCTCGCTGGCGTCGTAGAGGGTGCGCACGCTCCAGGTGCCGGCGCGCGGCTGGAGCACCTGGAGGAAGCCCTCGCCGGCGGTGCCCACCAGCACATCGCCCGCGGGCAGCGCGGCCAGCGTGCGCAGGTGGGTGTCGTCGCTGTCGTAGACCAGCTCGCCCTCGCCCTGGCCGGTGACGTGGAAGAGCTTGCCGTCGGTGCCGGTGGCGACGAGGAGCCCGCCGCCCGGCGCCGGCGCCAGGTCCCACACGTAGGTCTCGCCGGGCTCGAACCAGGCGACGGGCTCGCCGCCGCCCGCCGGCAGCCGGTAGACCTTGCCGTTTGGCGAGGTGCCGGCCCAGACGGTGCCGTCGCCGTCGGCCCACACCGCGAACACCTCCGGCTCCGGGGCCGCGAAGAGCTGCTCCACCTGTCCGCTCTCGCGCACCAGGAGCACCCGACCGGCGTTGCCGGTGCCGATCACCCAGCCCTCCGGGTGCACCGCGGCCGAGAGCAGGAACGGCTCGCCGACCGCCGTCAGCCGCTCGCTCTTGTCGCCCAGCCGCAGGCGGCCCAGCGGGTCGACCGCGATGTTCTCCAGCGTCCCGGCGAGGAAGCCGCGCTGGCTCTGGGTGCGGAAGATCTTCACCTCGGTGGCGCCGGCCGGGAGCGCGGCGGTGGCGAGGAGGCCGGCGGCGAGCGCGCCGGCGAGGGTGCGGCGGACGGCGAGAGATCGCATGGATGTCCCCATCGAGGTTCGAGACGAGCGTCCCGGCGGGCCGGGAGCGGCGATTGTAGCGGCAGCGTGCCGAGGCGCCGGGGGGCTCGTCGTCATCGCGGCGGCGGGGCGGCTACGACGCGGGTCCCGCCCCGACGGCCGGGGCGGCGGTGGCGGCGGCGCCGGCCGGGGCGGCCGGAGCGGCGCCGGCGATCTCCCCGCCGTCGCCCTCGGCGCCCGCCTCCTCGCCGCCGCCGTTGGTGGCGCTGGTCAGCGGCTGGCGGCGCTCGACCTCGAGGTCGATGCGCACCAGCCCCTCGATCGGCACCCGCATCGGCTCGCCCTGCTGCTGGACGATCGCCAGCGAGAGCGGCGCGGCGCTGTCCGAGGCGGCGGCCGACCACAGGCTGCGCACGCTCCCCGGCAGGTTGGGCAGCACCTCGCCGGCGACCGACAGCCCGGCCCCCGCCGCCACCCCGAGCACGTGGAGCTCGCGCCGCGAGTGGAGCGAGCGCAGGAGGTCGAGCGCCTGGCCGATGTCGACCGGCTCGGAGCGCTCGATCATCAGCCGCGCGGCGTCGACGCTCGGGCCGTCGCCGACGAAGAGGTGGTAGGCGCCGCGGGGCGCGTCCTCGGGCACCGTCAGCTCCACGACGTGGCGGAAGGTGTCGCCGCGCCAGGCGGCGAAGTCGAGGTGCACCGCCACGCTGTCGCCGGGGCGCACCACCGAGCGCTCGGCGTGGGCGCCGACCAGCCGCGCCGTCCGCGGCGGTCCGGCGGGGGCGAGCTCCACCTCCACCTTCTCGATTCCCACCGCGGCGAGCTCGTTCTGCATCAGGTAGGCGGCCATCGCCATCAGGTAGCTCGCCGAGCTCATCGCCGCCGTCTCGCCGTCGAAGCTCTGCGCCACCTCCAGCTCGCCGTGGCCGTCGAGATGGAAGCGCGCGGTGAGGTCGAGGCCCTGGAGGCCGCCGGCGTGGCTCGCCGAGTCGAGACCGGCGAGGGTCGAGATGCCGAGCAGCGTCGGCGCCATCTGCGGCACGCCGGCGACGCGCATGCGGTAGGTGCGCGGCTCGGCGCCGCCGACCGTCACCTCGAGCGGGATCATCGGCGCCTCGGCCCCGAGCCGCCCGGCGATCGCCGCCTGCCGGTCCTGCTCGAAGGCGCCGACGATCGGCCCCAGGTTCGAGATCTTGAACGAGCTGTACTCGCTCGACAGCACGGTGACCACCTCGGCGGTCGCCATCGGCACCTCGATCGGCCCCATGCCGAGGAACGGGTGGCCGAAGGCGAGGACGCGGCCGTCGGCGATCTCGGTGACCGTGCCGGCGGCGGCGAGCCGCAGATCGCCGTCCACCAGCACCGCGGCGACCGGGCCGCCGGCCACCAGCTCGGCCGGCACGTCGGCCGTTCCGCCGCCGGAGGCGGCGAGCGACAGACCGGCCGGCGCCACCGCGCCGAGGCTCTCGGCGAGGAAGGCGCGGCTCGTCTCGCCGAACCCGGCGACCGTCCACTGGAGCCCCGCCACCGCGCCGCCGGTCATCGCCGGCCGCCAGCGCTCGAGGGCACGGGCGAGGAGGTCGGCCGGCACCTCGCCGGCGGCGAGGTCGGCGAGCGGCACCGGCGGGGCGGCGCC
>DATABP010000616.1:0-5017 GCA_036259515.1 Thermoanaerobaculia bacterium
CGGAGGCGGCGGCGCCGACCACCGCCTGGAGCCCGGTGCCGGCGCAGCTCCAGGACACCGGCGGCGGCACGGTGCTCAACGCCGACCTCGGCAACGCGATCGAGGTGCCGTTCCAGCAGGACGGCAAGGTGTTCTCGTCGAGCGGCCGCTTCCTGGTCGACAGCGGGATCGAGCTCGGCGTGGTCGACCCGTCGAGCGGCGGCTTCCGGCCCTTCGCGCAGGGGACGGTCAGCTTCGCCGACCTCTACCGGCCGCTCCAGTCGGTGGAGAAGAACGTCGACCTCGTCGCCGGCAGCGGGATGGTCAGCGTGCCGCTCACCCCGGAGGAGGCGACCCTCGCCGGCTCGGCGCTCCTGGCGGTGCGGCACGGCGGCGAGATCGTACTCGTCGAGCCGGCGGGCGGCGTGCTGATGGACCTCTCGGTGCGCTCGCTGCGGCTCGAGCAGGGCGGCTCGGCGACCTTCCAGCTCCTGGCGCGCCGCTTCGGGCAGCCGATCGTCGGCGAGCGGCCGGTCACCTGGACGGTCGACGCGCCGCCCGGCGGCCAGGCGGGCGACCTGACGGTCGGCTGGCTCTCGCCGACCGACGCCAACGGCATCGCCACGCTGGAGGTCTCCGCCACGAACCGGCCGCTGACCCTGCCGCCCAACCGGCAGCCGCTCGGCAGCCTGGTCTACTTCGTCGACTTCTTCGACGCCCAGGGGCAGCAGATCGGCGACGGTCCGTACTTCATCGGCGGCGCCTTCAACCTCTCGGTGCTGATGTTCCAGGCCTACACCGCGCCGGCCAACCCGACCTGGGAGGACGACGTCGGCCCGATCCTCGGCGCCTACGCCCGCCTCTACCCGGGGATGCAGGACAAGCTCGACATCGCCGACGAGGCGACGGTGCTCGGCTTCGCGGGGGCGGTGGCGGGCCGCATGGCGCTGCCGATCGAGGACCCCGCCTACATGCCGGTGACCCGCGACCTCTCGCCGGCCAAGGTGAAGATGATCGTCGACTGGCTGAACGCGCAGTCCGGAGGCCGGTCGTGAGCCGCCGCGCCCGCCGTCCCGAGGAGGAAGCGATGAGAACGTCCGTTCCCGGCCTCGCCCGTCTCGCCCTCGCCGCCGCCGTTGCGCTGGCGGTCTCCTGCGGCACCGGCGACCCCGCGGCGCCGGCGACCGCCGCCGAGCCGTCTGCCAGCGCCGAGGCCGCCGCCGCCCGGGCGACGCCCGCCCCCGGCGCCGCCGACGTGCCGTACACCCTGACACTCGACCCCTTCGCCGTCCCCGGCCTCCCCGGTCTCCACTCCTTCGCCTACGCCGGCGAGGCGTCGCGGCTGGTGCTCCTCGCCGGGCGCACCAACGGTCTCCACGGCTTCGCGCCCAGCCGGGAGGCGGCGGAGTTCCCGTCCTTCCCGCGCGAGTTCGCCAACGACACCGTCTACGTCGTCGACCTCCCCGGCGGCCGGCTCCTCGGCAGCGCCCCGGTCGGCGACCTGCCGGCGCCCTACGCCGAGCAATTCCAGTCCTCGAACCCGCAGTGGCTCGCGGCGGACGGCTGGCTCTACCTGATCGGCGGCTACGGCGAGGCGCCGGGGTCGCCGGAGGGGTTGATCACCCTGCCGTGGATCACCGTCGTCGATCTCGAGGCGCTGATCTCCACCGTCACCGGCGGCGGCGCGCTCGACCAGGCCTTCGCCGACGCGCACATGGCGAGCGTCGAGCACCCGGCGCTGGCGATCACCGGCGGCGAGGCCGAGGCGCTCGACGGCAGGCTCCTCCTGATGTGGGGCCACCGCTTCGACGGCGAGTACGCGCCGGGCGGCGGCCAGGCGTACCAGGAGTACTCGAACAGCGTGCGGGTGTTCACCGTCGCCGCCTCGCGGCAGGGGAGCGGAGTGGCGCTCGACCTCGACTTCCTCGGCACCGTGCCGTCGAACACCCAGCGTCCGCCGGACAACCCCTACCACCGCCGCGACCTCTCCGTGCGTCCGGCGGTCGATCCCTCCGGCGCCCCGCGGATCGCGGCCTACGGCGGCGTCTTCAAGGGCGGCCGGCAGGAGGGTTACCTCAACCCGCTCTACGTCACCGCCGGCGGCGGCCCGGCGGGCCCGGGCTGCGTCGCCGGGCTGGGCATCCAGGTCTGCGAGGACACCGCCGCCGTCCAGCTCCTCAGCCAGTACGACACCGCGACGGTGCCGGTGTGGTCGGCCTCGCGGGGCGCGATGTACACCAGCTTCTTCGGCGGCATCAGCGGCTACTACTGGGACCCGGCGTGCTCGTGCCTGAGGCGGGACGCGGTCGACGTCGCGAACGGAATCGACAGCCTGCCGTTCGTCGACAGCGTGTCGACCCTCCGGGTGACCGCCGGCGGCAGCGCGCAGTTCCTCCACGTCGGGCGGAGCTTCCCGCCGGCCGGCGGCGCGCCCGAGTGCGCGGGGAGCGGCGGCCCGGTGGCGGCGCGCTTCCTGGGCGCCGAGGGGCACTTCGTCGCCGCCGCCGGAGTGCCGGACGCGGACGGCGTGCTCGACCTCGACGCGATCGCCGCGCCGACGGTGGTGGGCTACGTGGTCGGCGGCATCGCCGCGTGGTGCCCGGGCGACGCGCCGAACTGCTACGCCTCCACCCAGGGCGGCTCCTGCGCCTCGAATCTGATCTACCGGGTGACGCTCGACCCCGGGACGCCGACCGAGACGGTGCCGCTGACCGCGCCCGCGGGAGGTTGATCGCTCAGGCCGAGCCGCCGCGCCGCCCCCGGCCGGTGCCGTTCCACCAGCGGCCGAGCGCGTGCCCGGCGGCGAAGACGACGAGGTCGACGGCGGCGTTCGCGGCCACCTCCGGACCGGAGGTCCGGAACAGCTCCCGCCCGGTCTCGGTGCGCTCGAACGCCTGCTCGACGACCTCGTAGCCGGCCGCCGCCGCCATCGCCCAGCGGAGGCGCGTGCCGACCAGCCCGGCGGCGAGGCCGGCCGCGAAGTGGACGATCGTCCACGGGTCGACCGCCGCCCGGTTCTGCTCCGGCTTGGCGCGCGCGAACCACCTCATGCCGGGGATCCTATCCGGCGGCCGTGGCTACTCCCGGCGCAGCGCGTCGATCGGGTTGAGCCGCGCCGCCCGCCGCGCCGGCAGGATGCCGAAGGCGATGCCGACCAGCGCCGAGAAGAGGAAGGCGACGACGACGATCTCCGGCACCACCAGGAAGGGCACCGCGAGCGCCCGCGCCGCCGCCCAGCCGCCGCCCAGCCCGAACAGGATGCCGAGCGCGCCGCCGAAGCTCGACAGCGTCACCGCCTCGACCAGGAACTGGAGCAGCACCTCGCGCGGCAGGGCGCCGATCGAGAGGCGGATGCCGATCTCCCGGGTCCGCTCGGTGACCGACACCAGCATGATGTTCATGATGCCGATGCCGCCGACCACCAGGCTGACCGCCGCGATGGCGCCGAGGAGGGCGGCCAGCGCGCCGGTGGCCGAGGCCATCGTCGCCGCGATCTCCGCCATGTCGCGCACCGAGAAGTCGGGCTCCCCCGAGGGCGTCGGCGGCCGGCGCTCGGCGAGGAGCGCCTCGATCTGGCTCTTGACCAGGATGGTCGGCCGGCCCTCCGCCGCCGAGACGTAGATCTGCCCGACGTCGGTCGAGCCGGCGACGCGGCGCTGGAAGGCGGCGAGCGGCATCAGCACGAGGTCGTCCTGGTCGCCGCCGAAGGCCGCCTCGCCCTTCGACGCCAGCACGCCGACCACCTCCGCCGGCACCCGCCCGACCCGCACCTGCTCGCCGACCGGGTCGCGGCCGCCGAAGAGCTCCTGGCGCACCGTCTCGCCGAGCAGCACCACCGGGCGGCCGGCGGCGGCCTCGGCCGGCGTGAAGGCGCGGCCGAGCGCCACCTCGTAGCCGCGCACGTCGAGGTAGGCCGGCGTGGTGCCGACGAGCGAGGCGTTCCAGTTGCGGTTGCCGGCGACCACCAGACCGCGCGACTGCGCCGCCGGCGCCACTCCGGCGAGCCCGGCGATCTCGCGCTCGATCGCCGCCGCGTCGGCGCGCTCGAACGGCCTCGCGGCGCCGGAGGCCGGCCCGCGGCGGCTGGCGCCGGGGGAGACGATCAGCAGGTTGTCGCCGAGCTTGGCGATGTCGGCCTCGACCTTGGCGCTGGCGCCCTCGCCGAGGGTGACGAGGACGACCACCGCGCCGACGCCGATGATCACGCCGAGCATGGTGAGGAGCGAGCGCAGCGTGTTCCTGCGGATCTCCTGGAGCGACATCGAGAGCGTGGACCACAGCATCAGCCCGCCTCCTCCTCGCCGACGATGCGGCCGTCGCGGAAGACGATCCGCCGGTTCGCCCAGGCGGCGACGTCGGGCTCGTGGGTGACCATCACCACCGTCACCCCGCGCTCGCGGTTGAGCGTCGTCAGGAGCTCCATCACCTCGTCGCTGGTCTTCGAGTCGAGGTTGCCGGTCGGCTCGTCGGCGAGCAGGAGCTCGGGGCCGGTGACCAGCGCGCGGGCGATCGCCACCCGCTGCTGCTGGCCGCCGGAGAGCGCCGCCGGGGTGTGGTCCTCGCGGCCGGCGAGGCCGACCGACGCCAGCGCCTCGCGCGCCCGCCGGCGCCGCTCCGCCGCCCGCACCCGCTTGTAGACGAGCGGCAGCTCGACGTTCTCGAGCGCCGTGGTGCGCGCCAGGAGGTTGAAGCCCTGGAAGACGAAGCCGAGGTAGTGGCGGCGGAGGAGGGCCCGCTGCGCCGCGTCGAGCTGGCCGACGTCGACGCCGTGGAACAGGTACTCGCCGGCGGTCGGCACGTCGAGGCAGCCGAGGATGTTCATGCAGGTCGACTTGCCGGAGCCCGACGCGCCCATCACCGCCACGAAGTCGCCGGCGGGGATGGCGAGGTCGATGCCGCGCAGCGCCTCGACCGCCGCCTCGCCCTCGCCGTAGACCTTGCGGATGCCGCGGAGCTCCAGGAGCGGAGGCGCCGCGGGGGCGGCGAAGACGGGGAAGCGGGCGACCTCGCCGGCGGCGTAGATGCCCGGCCGGCTGGT
>DATABP010000617.1:0-5229 GCA_036259515.1 Thermoanaerobaculia bacterium
CGACCGCCGGGAAGAGCTTGTCGACGCCGCGGGCGGTCTTCGCCGAGACGTTGACCCGCAGCGGGCGGGCGAGGAGCTCGTCGAGCCGCTCGAAGTCGAGCTCCAGCCGCTCGCGGGCCTCCTCGTCGAGGAGGTCCCACTTGTTGACCGCGACGACGGCGGTGCGGCCGAGCTCCCAGACGGCGCCGGCGATCGCCAGGTCGCCGGTGGTCACCCCCTGCGCCGCGTCGAGCACCAGCACCGCCACCTGGGCGCGCTGGATCTGCCGCCGCGCCATCATCACCGCCAGCTCCTCCGGAGCGTCCGTGACCTTGGCGCGCCGGCGGATGCCGGCGGTGTCGATCAGGAGGTAGCGGCGGCCGTCGCGCTCGATCTCGGTGTCGACCGGGTCGCGGGTGGTCCCCGCCTCGGGCGCCACCAGCGAGCGCTCGGCGCCGACGATGCGGTTGACGAGCGACGACTTGCCGACGTTGGGGCGGCCGACGATCGCCACCGGCGGCGCCGCGGACGGCTCCGGCGCCGGCAGCTCGGGGAGCCGCGCCAGCGCCGCGTCGAGGAGGTCGAGGATGCCCACCCCGTGCTCGGCCGAGACCAGGAGCTGGGTGTCGATCCCCAGCCGGTAGAGCTCGGCGAAGCGCTCCTGCGCCTCGCGGGTGTCGCCCTTGTTGACCACCAGGATCGTGGGCTTGCCGGTGACGCGCAGGCGCTGCCACACCGCCTCGTCGGCGGCGGTCAGCCCCTCCTTGCCGTCGACGACGAAGAGCAGGAGGTCGCTCTCCTCGACCGCCAGGAGCACCTGCCGGTTGAGGCCCAGCGGGTCGTCGCCGCCGATCACCAGGCCGCCGGTGTCGACGAGCTGGAGGGCGCGGCCGTCGCCCACGTCGACCACCGCCGCGATGCGGTCGCGGGTCACCCCCGGCTGGTCGTGGACGATCGCCTGCCGCCGGCCGAGGATCCGATTGAAGAGGGTGGACTTGCCGACGTTGGGCCGGCCGACGATGGCGACCGTCGGGAGGAGGGTCATGCGCCGCCGGCGTCCCCGGCCCCGCCGCCGCCACCCGCCCCCGCCCCGCCGCGGTCGTCGATACGCTGCCGCCACAGGACCCGCCACTCCCCCGCCTCGCGCTCGAGCTGGTAGCGCACCCGGTTGCGCTGGTCGGCGTCGACCGAGATCACCCGCTCCGAGCCGAGGTCCATCACCCGGATCTCCCACACCTCGAAGGTCTGCACGTGGGCGTGGGCGAGGTCGGACATGGTGACCTCCTCGATCGACATCTCCTTCAAGTCGGTGGCGATGCGCTGCCCCTGGGCGGCCAGCGACTCGACGTTCCTCTGCACCGCGGCGACCTCGCGCTGGGAGGCGATCGGCGAGAGCAGGCTGGCGTCGGTGAAGGCGTAGGCCTGGGAGAGGCGCGAGGCGTAGGCCTGGAGCGCGGCCTGGATCGCCTCCTCCTCGACCGCGATCTCCTCCGGCTCCGGGCGGCAGCCGGCGAGCGGCGGGAGGAGGGCGGCGGCGATCAGGGCGCAGGCGAGGGAGCGGGATCTCGGGCTCATGGCGTTCGTCTCGTGGGTTCGCGGCTTCAACGGCTTCGACCGCGGCGGCGCGGCGAGGGTTCCGCCAGGTCGGCGATCTCGAGGTCGAGGCCGCGGTGGCGCAGGCTGACCCCGACCAGCCGCACGGGCACGCGGTCGGCGAGGCGGAAGACGCGGCCGCGGTTCGAGCCGACCAGCCGGTGCGCCTCCGGCTCGAACAGATAGTAGTCGTCGGCCAGGCTGCGGATCGGCACCAGCCCGTCGACGTAGAGCTTCTCGAGCTGGACGAAGAGGCCGAAGGGCTGGACGCCGGTGATCCGCCCGGGGAAGGTCTCCCCCACCCGCGAGGCGAGGAAGCGCACCTTCTTCCACTGCAGGAGGTCGCGCTCCGACTGCTCGGCGCGGCGCTCCATCGTCCCGGCGTGCTCGGCGATCCCCGGCAGCCGCTCGGCGATCGGGATGCCGCCGCCGCGCCCGCCGCGCCCGCCGCCGGCCTCCCCCGCCAGGCGCTCCTTCAGCCGCCGGTGGACGACGAGGTCCGGGTAGCGGCGGATCGGCGAGGTGAAGTGGGTGTAGTGGCGCGAGGCGAGGCCGTAGTGGCCGCGGTTCTCCGGGGTGTAGACGGCGCGCTGCATGGTGCCGAGCACCAGCGACGCGACGAAGTGCTCGTTCTCGGAGCCCGCCGCCTCGGCGAGCACCGCCTGGAGGTGGCGCGGGTGGAGCCGTTCGAGGTCGCGCGGCAGCCGGAAGCCGAGCGAGGCGAGCACCTCGGCGAGCCCCTCGAGGTCGTCGGGCGCCGGCGCGTCGTGCACCCGGTAGAGCGCCGGCACCTCGGCGGTCTCGAGCTCCAGCGCCACCGCCTCGTTCGCGGCGATCATGCACTCCTCGATCAGCCGGTGCGCGACGTGGCGCTCGCCGGGGATGATGCCCACCGTCACCCCGTCGGTGTCGAGGATGACGTCGCCCTCGGGGAGGTCGAAGTCGATCGAGCCGCGCTCGGCGCGGGCGGCGAGGAGCGCCCGCATCAGCTCGGCGCACTCGCCGATCAGCGCCAGCACCTCGCGGCCGACCTCGCCCTCGTCGCCCGGCCGCGGCTCCTCGACCAGCCGGCGCACCTCGTCGTAGGTCATCCGGCGGTCGGAGCGGATCACCGTGCGGGCGAAGCGGCGGCGGCGCACCTCGCCGTCGCGGTCGACGTCGAGGAAGGCCGACAGGGTCAGCCGCGGCACCCCGGGGCGCAGCGAGCAGAGCCCGTTCGACAGCGACTCCGGCAGCATCGGCACGGCGCGGTCGGGGTAGTAGACGCTGGTGCCGCGGCGGTACGCCTCGCGGTCGATCGCGCCGCCCTCCTCGACGTAGTGCGAGACGTCGGCGATGTGGACGCCGAGCCGCCAGAGGCCGCCGCCCAGCGGTTCGCAGGTGATCGCGTCGTCGAAGTCGCGCGCCGTGGCGCCGTCGATGGTCACCGTGGTGACGCCGCGCAGGTCCTCGCGGCCGGCGAAGTCCTCCGGGCCGGGGTCGCTCGGGAAGGCGGCGGCGGCGGCGAGCACCTCGGGCGGGAACTCGTCGGGGATGCGGTAGTGGCGGAGGACGGCGCGCACGTCGGTGCCCGGCGCCTCGGCGTGGCCGAGGTCCTCGACCACGGTGGCCAGCGGGTGCGAGGCGCCGCGCTGGCCGCTCCCCCGGCGCACCGAGACGACGACGAAGTGGTCGTCCGGCACCCGCTCGGACTCGACCACCTCGAGCTCGAGGTTCGAGCGCGCGTCGTAGGGGGCGAGCCAGCGGCGGCCGTCGGCGTCGGTCTCGAGCGTGCCGACCACCCGCTCGCTGCGCCGCTCGACGATCTCGACGACGGCGGCGGGGAGGAGCTTCCGCCCGGCGGCGTCGCGCGGGCGGCCCTTCAGGCGCTTGACCAGCACGAGGTCGCCGTCGAGGGCGCCCTTGAGGTGCCGCGCCTCGACGAGGTACGCCGGCTCTCCGCCGCGGCGCGGCCCGGGACCGTCGCCGGCGAGGGGGCGGATCATCGCGTCGCCGCCGTCGAGGCGGTCGACGCGGCCGGCCTCCCAGTCGGTGGCGGCGACGGCGTACCAGCGGCCCTGACGGTCGATCGCGCGGCCCTCGGCGCGCAGGCGGGCGAGGGCGTCGGCCACGTCCTCCGGCTCGGCGCCGGCCTCGCGGCCGCCCAGCGTGTCCGCGGCGGCCCCGCGGGCGCCCACCGCGCCGAGGCGCTCCGCCACCCGCTCGGCGAGCGCCCGCTCGCCGCCCGGCAGCTCCACCGACCGCACCGCCCTCGCCCGCTCCCGTGTGGTCGCCATCCCGCGGCAGAGGCTAGCAGCCTTCGTGCCGCGGGAGACGGCCCTCAATCCTCGGGCAGGAGCGCCG
This sequence comes from Thermoanaerobaculia bacterium, assembly GCA_036259515.1. GTDB lineage: Bacteria > Acidobacteriota > Thermoanaerobaculia > Multivoradales > JBCCEF01 > DATABP01. The sequence continues at coordinate 3,916 of DATABP010000617.1, forward strand.
GGTCGATCTCCACCCGCAGCCGGGCGCCGTCGGCGATCGAGAAGCCGTCGCCCAGCGCCACCGAGCGGCCGGCGCGCAGCACCAGCGACCCCGCCCCGCCGAAGGCGCCGCCGTCGCGCGCCGTCAGATCGGTGCCCGCCCGGCAGACGACCTCGCCGGAGACCACGGTGAAGCCGGAGATCGCCAGCTCGTAGGGGCCGAAGCAGCCGGCGGCGTCGACCTCGTCGTCGAGCCAGCCGGTGGTGGTGTCGGCCGCCGGAGCCTCGAGGAGCCGGATCAGCGGGTCGCTCCCGGGGTGGCGGACGGTGCGCCGGGAACCGCGCTCGGTCAGCCGCAGGGCGAGCGACGGGCTCGGCGTGGTGATGCCGGCGAGCCACAGGGTGGCGGCGCCGGTCGCCGGCAGCTCGAAGCCGGAGAGGCCGATCCGGGTCTCGACGCCGACCACCTGCCAACTGGTGACGAGCTCGGCGTCGGCGGCGGGATCGAAGGCGCCGTCGCCGTCGTCGAGCCAGACGCCGAAGTCGGCGAACACCTCGCCGATCTCCGCCGCGCCGGCGAAGACCCCTTCGCCGCTCTCGATCAGCAGCACCAGCTCGCTGAGCTCCGCCGCCGCGTCCCCGCCGCGGCCGAGATGCTCCGCGTGGAGCCGGAAGAGCTCGTAGGCGACGCCGCCGGCGCGCCAGCGCTGGGCGACGTCGGTCGCGGCGAGCCGTACCTGGCCGCCCTGGTTCGGCCACCAGCCGTGCTCGACGCCGCCGCGCCCGCCGTGGGCGAGGTCGAGGTCGCCGTCGCCGTCGAGGTCGGCGACCGCGAGGTCGCGCAGGCCGAAGCCTTCGGCGAGGGCGCGCAGGTGGAGGTCGAAGGCCGGTCCGTCGCCGCCCAGGTTCTCGAGCCAGCCCAGCCGCGAGTCGTTGCGGTCGGCGAGCGCCAGGTCGAGGTCGCCGTCGGCGTCGAGGTCGGCGGCCGCGAGCGCCGCCGGCAGGTCGGGGCTCGGGAAGTCGCCGAGCGCGACGGCGCCGGCGAACGAGCCGTCCGCCTGGTTGCGGAACCAGTGGACGCCTTCGTCACCGGAGTAGGCGACGAGGTCGCTCCAGCCGTCGTCGTCGAGGTCGGCGGCGACGAGGAACACGGCGCCGACGCTCGCTCGCGTGTGGAGGGTCTGCGCGGGCCCGAAGCCCGGGGCGAGGTTCGGCAGCCAGACGACCGGTCCGTCGACGGTCGCGGCGGCGAGGTCGAGGTCGCCGTCGCGGTCGAAGTCGGCCAGTGCGATCGACTCGGAGTTCGACGGGTCCTCCCAGATCGTCTCGGCGGCGG
>DATABP010000618.1:0-3711 GCA_036259515.1 Thermoanaerobaculia bacterium
GCTTCTTCTTGCGCCCGAAGACCTGCTCCCAGAGGATCGCGAACGGCGGCGCGATGTAGATCGTCGAGTAGGTGCCGACGATCACGCCCACCGTCATCACGAACGCGAAGCCGCGGAGCACGTCGCCGCCGAGCGCCAGCAGCGCCCCGGTGGCGAGCAGCGTCGTCAGCGACGTCATCAGCGTGCGCGAGAGCGTCTGGTTGATGCTCTCGTTCATCAGCTCCAGCGTCGGCTTCGCCGGGTTCTTGTGCATGTTCTCGCGCACCCGGTCGAAGATCACCACCGTGTCGTTCACCGAGTAGCCGATCACGGTGAGGAAGGCGGCGATCGTCGTCAGGTTGAACTCGAAGCCGAGCAGCGTGAAGAGGCCGAGCGCCACCAGCACGTCGTGCATCGAGGCCATCATCGCGCCGACGCCGAAGCGGAGCTCGAAGCGCGCCCAGATGTAGGCGAGCATGCCGAGGAGCGAGAGCACCACCGCCCAGACGCCCTTCTGGCGCAGCTCCTCGCCCATCTGCGGTCCGACGTTCTCCACCCCGAGGACAGCGAAGTTGCCGAGCTGGCCGCTCTGGCGGAGGACCTCGAACGACTGCGGGCTGAGACCCGGGGTGGCCTCCACCGCCGCCCAGTCGGTGATCAGCCCCTCCTCGCGACGCACCTCGAGGAGCGCCTCGGCCACGCCGAGGTAGTGCGCCTCCGCCGCCTCCGGGTCGCCGCCGCCCGCCACCCCGTCGGGGTCGGCGGCGAGGAGCGCCGCGGCGATCCCCTCGGCGCCGTCCCGGTTGAGGTCGAGCTCGGCGTCCATCCCCTGGTTGTAGACGGCGTCGAGGGCGCCGACGATCGGGTCGCGCGCGCCCTCGTCGCTGCCCTCGACGATCGGGGTGCGGATCAGCACCTGGCGGTCCTCGGCCTCGCCGAAGCGCTGGATCTGGGCGTCCTCGAAGCCGGTGCCCTGGAGGACGCCGCGCAGGCGGTCGATCTCCGGCTCCTCGGCGAACTGGAGGGTGAGCTGCGTGCCGCCGGCGAAGTCGATGCCGACGTTGAGCTTGCCGTGGACGAAGACCGAGAAGATGCCGAGCGCGACCAGCACCAGCGAGACCGCCACCCAGAACTTCCGGTACTTCATGAAATCGATGTGAGTGTCGCGAAACAGGTCCATGTCGCTTCCTCGGGATTCTTGAGGCTTCGGGCTCGCCGGCCGTCAGATGGAGATGCGCTCCACCCGCGCCTTGCGGGAGAGCAGCAGGTCGAAGATCCAGCGGCTGACGAAGATCGCCGAAAAAAGCGAGGCGAGGATGCCGATCGACAGCGTGACGGCGAAGCCGCGGATCGGCCCGGTGCCGAACTGGAACAGGAAGAGCGCCGCGATCAGCGTGGTGATGTTGCCGTCGAGGATCGACGACAGCGCCTTCGAGAAGCCGGCGTCGATCGCCGAGCGAGCCGTGCGGCCGGCGCGCAGCTCCTCCTTGATGCGCTCGAAGATCAGCACGTTGGCGTCGACCGCCATGCCGATGGTCAGCACGATGCCGGCGATGCCGGGCAGGGTCAGCGCGGCGTCGAAGTAGGCGAGCGCGCCGAAGATCAGCACCACGTTGATCGCCAGCGCCAGGATGGCGTTGATGCCGGCGCCCTTGTAGACGAGGAGCATGATGAGGAGCACCAGGCCGAAGCCGATCAGGCCGGCGCGCATCCCCTGCTGGACGGAGTCGCGGCCGAGCGACGGCCCGACGGTGCGCTCCTCGAGGTAGGTCAGGCCGGCGGGCAGCGCGCCCGAGCGCAGCACCAGGGCGAGGTCGGTCGCCTCCTGGGGGGTGAAGCCGCCGCGGATGATGCCGTCGTGGCGGATCTCGTCCTCGATCGTCGGCGCCGACACCACGCGGTCGTCGAGCACGATCGCCAGCCCGCGGCCGACGTTGGCGCCGGTGATCTCGCCGAAGCGGTTGCCGGCCTCGGCATTGAAGCTGAACTGCACCACCGGCTCGTTGAATTGGCCGGTCGAGGCGCGGGCGTTCTTGAGGTCGCGGCCGGTCATCACGCTGCGCTTCTCGACCGCGTAGTACTGGGTGCCGATCACCCGGCCGCCGGTGCTGGTCAGGTCGCCCTCGAGGATCTCGACGTCGTCGGGGAGCTGGCCGCCGAAGTTGGAGAGGACCTCCTCGCGGCTCGCCACGCCGCCGCCGCCGCGCGGGTACTCGGAGAGCCGGAACTCGAGGAAGGCGGTGTTCTTGATCAGCTCGCGGATGCGCTCGGGGTCGTCGACGCCGGGGAGCTGGATGACGATGCGGTCGGTGTTGCCGAGCTGCGCGATGGTCGGCTCGGCGACGCCGAACTCGTCGACCCGGTTCTGGATGGTGGTCAGCGCCTGGCGCACCGCCATCCGCCGCGTCTCCTCGACGAAGGCGGGAGTCATCTCGAACACCGCGCCGCCGCCGCCGACCGTCCACTCCCAGGCGCCCTCGCCCAGGAAGTCGACGCCGATGCGGTTGAGGATCGGCTCGGCGTCGTCGGCGACGCCGGTGACCCGCACGGAGCGGTCCTCGCCGCGGCGCACCTCGAGGCCGGTCAGCCCCTCCTCCGCCGCCTGGGCGGTGATCACCTCGATGGCGCGGTCGAGCTCGGAGACCACCGCGTCCTCGGTCTGCACCTGGAGCACCAGGTGCATGCCGCCGCGGAGGTCGAGGCCGAGGTTGAGCTTCTCGTCGAGCGGCAGCGCCGACCACAGGAAGAGTCCGACGACGGCGGCGATCAGCAGGCCGCGGTACAGCACGCTCTTGTTCACGGGGTCCTCCCAGGCTCGGCCCCGCCCTCGAGGCCGGAGATCGCCGACTTGGCGACGCGGATCTTCAGGTTGTCGGCGACCTTGAGGTGGATGACGTTGCCCTCGACGGCCGCGACCTCGCCGTAGATCCCGCCGTTGGTGACCACCCGGTCGCCGCGCTTGAGCTCGTCGACCAGCTTCTGGAGCGCCTTCTGCCGCTTGCGCATCGGCCAGACGAGCAGGAAGTAGAAGATGGCGAAGATCGCCACCATCGGCAGCATGCTCCACAGCAGCGAGCCCTGCGGCTCGGCGGCCTGGGCCACCAGGACGTAGACGGAATCCATCTCTCTCTAGGCTCCTCGACGCTCGGGCGCCCACCGCGTGGGACCGCCAGGGTTTCCGGGGAATGGCGGAGCCGCATCGGGGGACACGGCGGCGGGCTCCGAGAACGTGCCGGACGCGATAGCTTGCCGGACGCCCGACAGCAAGTCAAGGTAGTGGCGAACGTTGTGGGCGGTGGCGAGGACCGCCCCGGTCAGCTCGCCGGCGCGCACCAGGTGGTGGAGGAAGGCGCGCGAGACGCGGCGGCAGGCCGGGCACGGGCAGCCCTCCTCGACCGGCGCCGGATCGTCGCGGAAGCGGGCGTTCTTGATCTTGAGCGTGCCGCCGCGGGTGAAGAGCACGCCGTGGCGGGCGTTGCGCGACGGCAGCACGCAGTCGAAGAGGTCGACGCCCCAGGCGACGGCGTGGAGGAGGTCCTCCGGCGTGCCGACGCCCATCAGGTAGCGCGGCCGGTCGGCGGGGAGGACGGGCGCCGTCCACTCGACGACGGCGCGGCGCAGCTCGGCCGGCTCGCCGACGCTCACCCCGCCGATCGCGTGGCCGTCGAAGCCGAGGCCGCCGATCTCCCCGGCCGCCCGCTCGCGGAGGGCGCGCTCGGTCGAGCCCTGGAC
>DATABP010000619.1:0-3472 GCA_036259515.1 Thermoanaerobaculia bacterium
AGTCGCGCGCGATGGCGCCGAGGTTGCGGCCCTGCTCGAGGAGCTGCGGCCGGAGCGGGCGCGGGTGCTCGGTGCGGCGGCACGGCGGCGCGTGCTCGACGGGCACACTTACGAGCGTCCGCCGGCCCCAACACTTCGGCCTCCTCTCCCGTATGATCCCTCGATTCCCGGCGTCTCCCGGCCTCTTCGCGCCTGGCACCGCTTGTGCGTATTCGGGGGGCGACGGAACGACTGCGGAGCGGTCCCCGAGGGGGTTTGGCGACGATGACGAACAAGGCGACGGTCCACGAACAGGGGTGGAACTTCGAGGCGGCGGCGATGCCGTTCGTGGACGCCCTCTACAACACGGCGTACCGCATGACCCGGAACTCCGAGGACGCCGAGGACCTCGTCCAGGAGACCTACCTCAAGGCCTACAAGTACTACGACAAGTTCGCCGAGGGGACCAACTTCAAGGCGTGGCTCTTCAAGATCATGAAGAACACGTTCATCAACAACTACCGCAAGAAGCAGCAGGTCCCCCCGCAGAGCGACTTCGCCGCCATCGAGGAGTCCTTCGAGACCCAGGTCTCCGACCAGCACAAGCGGAAGATCAAGGACCCCGAGGAGGAGCTGCTCGAGAACGTGCTCGACGAGGACGTGCAGCGGGCGCTCGAGACGCTGCCGCCGGACTACCGGATGGTGGTGCTGCTCGCCGACCTCGAGGGGTTCTCCTACAAGGAGATCGCCGAGATCCTCGAGGTGCCGGTGGGCACGGTGATGAGCCGCCTCTACCGCGGCCGCCGCCTGCTCGAGGAGGCGATGCTCCAGTACGCCCGCGAGCACGGCTACATCCGCGAGGGCGAGGAGCCGGCGAAGATGCGCAGCCGCCCCGATCCGAAGAAGGAGAAGGCCGACGCCGACGCCTCGACGGACGACGCCTGAGCCTCCCCGACGCCCGGAATTCGCCGTGAGACCGCCAGGTTGGGAGCGAGTGACCGCCGCCCCCGCCACGTCGTGATGGCGCGGGCGAGAAGCGGCGCAGCGACGGCGGAGAGCACCATGGACTGCAAGCGGGCCAGCGAGATGATGTTCCTGTTCTTCGACAACGAGCTCCAGGCCGACCTGGTCAGCCCCTTCCGCCGCCACCTCGACGGCTGCGGCCCGTGCGCCCAGCGGATGGACTACACCCGCAAGTTCCTGCAGCTCTTCCGCACCCGATGTACCCGTCACGCGGCGCCGGACGGCCTCCGCGAGCGCATCCTGGTCTCGCTCGCGACTCCGTCGATCGGCCCGCGGGAGCTGTTCTGAACGTCGTCGACCCGCCGCGCGCGACGCGGGCGTTCGACCCGGAGGGCCCTCCGATGATCCGTCGACCGCACGCCCCCACTCGTCTTGCCAAGCCGTTCCGCCGTGCCGCCCTGGCGGCGCTCGCCGCCGTCGTGGCGCTGGCGCTCGCCGGCCCCGCCGCCGCCCAGGACCTGCGCCTCACCGGCCTCGGCGGCGAGCAGCTCCGTGGCGGCGACCTCGCCCAGGGGACGACGATCGTCGTCGTCTGGGCGTCGTGGTCGCCGCGCGGCCGCGACGTGGTGCCGCGGGTCAACGCGCTCGCCGGCCGCTGGGGCCGCCAGGCGCGGGTGATCACCGTCAACTTCCAGGAGGACCGGCCGACGGTCGAGCGCTTCCTGGCCGGCAAGGGCCTCTCGGTGCCGGTGTTCCTCGACGCCGACGGCGCCTTCTCGAAGCGCTACGCGGTGACCAACCTGCCCGGGCTGGTGGTGATCCAGAACGGCGAGACCGCCTACAACAGCAAGCTCCCCGACGACCCGAACGCGGTGCTCGGCGAGATCCTGCGTTAGCGCCGCGCCGGCCTCGACCGGCCGCTCTCCGGCCGCGCCGCGCCGCCTTCAGGAGCCGCCGCCCGGACCGGGCGGCGGCTTTTTGCGTTCAAAGCCTTGAAACTCATCCGGGAATCTGTATAGGCTCCGCTCCGGCAGCACCGATCTCAGCCCAGAACGTCAACCGCCGCCTGAGAGGACGACGAGACGATGGAGGTTCGCGGGATGCACGCTCCCGGGTCGCAGGCCCCTATGACGCCCTGGAGACGACGGAGCCCCGTCCGCCGCCGGCGCTCCCGCCGCACCCGCCACACGATCCTGGCGATCGTCCTCTGCGGCGCCGCCGGCACCCTCGCCCTCGCCACCCGCGACCTCGATCCTCCCGCCGGCCCCTACCCGCTCGCCCCCACCGTCGGCTTCCACCGTGCCGGCGCGGCGCCCGACGCGGCGCCGACCTGCGACCTCGACCGCGCGGAGTGCCCGCCGGTGCCGCGCGAGCTCGCCTTCGCCCGCGGCCAGACGCTGGGCGGCGCGCTCGGCGAGCTCGGGCTCGAGCCGCCCGACGTCGCCGGCGTGGTCGCCGCGCTGACCCCCTTCCTCGACGTCCGCCGCATCCGCCCCGGCGACCGCTACGCGGTGTTCGAGGAGGGCGGCGAGGTCGCCGCGCTGCGCTTCACCGTCGCCGACGAGGGCAGGGTGCGGCTCTCCCGCGGCGAGGAGGGCTGGCAGGCGGAGTGGCAGCCGTTCGAGCGGCGGCTGGTCGGCCGCGCCCTCTCCGGCACGATCGACGGCTCGCTGGTCGCCGCCGTCGCCGCCGCCGGCGGCCCGCCCGAGCTCGCCTACCAGATCGCCGAGGTGCTGCAGTGGGACGTCGACTTCTCGCGCGACCTCCGCCGCGGCGACCGCTTCGAGGTGGTCTACGACGAGGTGCTGGTCGACGGCCGGCGGCAGGAGGTGGGGCCGATCTGGGCGCTCACCCTCGACAACGGCGGGCGCCGCGTCGAGGCCTACCGCTTCGGCGAGGACGGCGGCTACTACGACGCCGCCGGCCGCCCGCTCGAGAAGATGTTCCTCCGCTCGCCGCTCAAGCTCGCCCACGTCACCTCCCGCTTCACCCACCGCCGCCTCCACCCGGTGCTCAAGGTCTACCGCCCACACTGGGGGGTCGACTTCCGCGCCGCCGTGGGCACCCCGGTCCACGTCACCGCCGGCGGCGTCGTCACCTTCGCGGGCTGGGACCGCGGCGGCGGCAAGGTGGTCAAGGTGCGGCATCCGAACGGCTACCTCACCGCGTACCTGCATCTGTCGAAGTTCGCGCCGGGCATCCGGCCGGGCGCGCGGGTGAGCCAGGGCGACGTCGTCGCCTACAGCGGCAACACCGGGCTGTCGACCGCGCCGCACCTCGACTACCGGGTGCAGCTCGACGGCCGCTGGATCGACCCGATGACGCTCGAGAACGTGCCGGCCGACCCCATCCCGGTGGCCGAGCTCGCCGCCTTCGAGGCGTGGCGCGACACCTGCCGGCAGAGCCTCGTCGCCGGCACCGCGCTGGCGATGCGCCCGAGCTGGGAGCCGGACGGCGAGACGGTGCAGGTGGCGGCGGCGCGGCCGGCGGCGGCCCGCGCGGCGCTCCGCCGCGGCGACGACGCGGCGAG
>DATABP010000620.1:0-4568 GCA_036259515.1 Thermoanaerobaculia bacterium
CCTCGGCCACCCGTCGGTGCGGCTGCGCGACAGCGAGGGCGGGTCCGTCGAGGTGCGCTTCCCGCTCCGCCGCGCCCTCGAGGCGCTCGCCTACCTCGCCACCTCGCCGGGCTTCGAGGCGAGCCGCGACGACCTCGTCGAGGCGGTGTGGGGCAACCCCGCCGAGGACGTCGTGCGGCGCAACTTCCACCCCACGATCAGCCACCTGCGCCGGAGCCTGCGCGAGGCGGGCGGAGCGCTCTCGCCGGTGGTGCGCCGCGGCGACCTCTACCGGCTCAACCCGCGGCTGGTGTGGAACGTCGACGCCGTCGAGCTGTCGCGCGGGGTCGAGGAGGGCCGCCGCAGGCTGGCGGAGGGCCAGCCGGAGCAGGCCGCCGAGGCGTGGACGGCGGCCTGGCGGCTCTACCGCGGGCCGCTCCTCGCCGGCTGGGACGCGCCGTGGGCGGCGGAACGGCGCGAGGACCTCCAGCGCCGCTACCTCGAGCTGCTGCGCGGCTTGGGCGAGGTCTACGAGCGGCTGGGGCGGTTCGGCGAGGCGCTCGACGCGCTGCGCGCCGCGCTCGCCGCCGATCCCCACCAGGAGCGTGTGCACCAGGCGCTGATGCGCCTCTACGCCCGCCTCGGCCGCCGCGACCACGTGCGCCGGCAGTACGAGCGCATGGCGGCGATCGCCGAGGAGATGGACCTCGCGTTGTCGGAGGAGTCGGTCGCCCTCTACCAGCGGCTGATGGCGTGAGGGCGGCGGCCGACGGCACCCGCGCCGGTCAGTGGACCTCTTCGCCCTCGCCGGCGGCGGCCTGGGCGGCGGCCTCGGCGGCGGCGGCCTCGGCCGCGGCGGCGGCCTCCTGCTCCTCCGGCGACGGGCCGTAGCCCCACTCGACGGCGCTGCGGTCGATCTCCATCATCGCCACCGTCGTCGGCTTGGTCTCGGGCACGTCGATCTTCGGGCGGGCGCCGCGCATGAGCTGCTCGGCGCGGCCGGCGGTGAGGAGCACGTAGCGGAACTTGCTGTCGATGTCGCTGGGGATGCGGTCGTCCATGGTGCGGAACCTCTGGGATGGATTCGACTGGGGGTGGATCGGCTGATCGGCGGAACACGACGCCGGCCCGGGCTACTCCCGGGCCTCGACCGCCGCCCGCCCGCTGGCCGCGAAGTCGGTCGCCTCGAAGCTGCGCACCACCGCCTCCACCTCCTCGCGCAGCCGCGGCACCCGCTGCCGCGCGGCGAGGACGATGGACGCGAGGACCTCGCTGGCGCGCTCGGCGTCCTGGTTGACGATAACATATCCGTACCGCTCGTAACGCTTGATCTCCGAGAGAGATACGGCCAGCCGCCGGGCGATCTCCTCCTCGTCGTCGAGGCCGCGCCGGTGGAGCCGCTCGCGCAGCACCGCGTAGGACGGCGGCAGCACGAAGACGCTGTGCGCCTCGGTGTGCTGCGCCAGCACCCGCTCCGCGCCCTGGACGTCGATGTCCATCAGCACGTCGACGCCGGCGGCGAGCCGCGGCAGCACCTCGTCGCGCGAGGTGCCGTAGAGGTGGCCGTGCACCTCCGCCCACTCGAGGAAGCCGCCGCCGTCGATCATCCGCCGGAAGTCGCCGCGGCCGACGAAGTAGTAGTCCTCGCCGTCGACCTCGCGGCCGCGCGGGGCGCGCGTGGTGTGGCTGACCGAGAAGTGGAGGTTGCCGACGGCGTGGCTGCCGCCGTCGAGCACGTTCCGGATGAGGGTGGTCTTCCCGGTGCCGGAGGGCGCCGACAGGATGAAGAGCTCGCCGCGCGCCATGGGAGCCCGGATGATACCAGGCGGCCCGGCCGCGGATCGGCCTACCGCGCCGCCGCCGGGACGCAGCAGCCGCAGTCGGCGTAGCGCACCTCCTGCGGCAGGTCGACGCCGGCCAGCCACACCAGCCGCTGGCGGTCGAGGGGCCCGCGCGCAGGTCGGCGACCGCCTCAGGTCGCCCACGACTCCCAGCGGCTACTCGACGTTCTGCACCTGCTCCCGCAGTTGCTCGACCAGCACCTTGCCGTCGAGTACGCGCCGGGTCATCGCGGCGTTCCGGCACTTGGCGCCGAGCGTGTTGAGCTCGCGCAGCACCTCCTGGGTGAGGAAGTCGAGCCGCTTGCCGACCGCGCCGGGGGCGGCGACGAGCTCGCGGAAGTGCTCGAGGTGGGCGGCGAGGCGGTCGAGCTCTTCGCGCACGTCGCCGCGGTCGGCGAGGAGCGCCAGCTCCTGCTCGAGGCGGCCGGGGTCGAGCCGCGCCCCCGAGCCGGCGGCGGCGAGGAGCTCCTCGACGCGCGCCGCGAGCCCCGCCGCCGCCTCGCTCCGCGCCGCGTCCGCCAATCCCGCGAGGTCCGCCGCCACCGCCGCGAGCTCGTCGAGCCGCTCGCCGAGCGCGCGGGCGAGCTTCTCCCCCTCCGCCTCGCGCCCGCCGACGAGCTGGTCGCGGGCGGCGCGGGCGGCGGTCACCAGCAGCGCGTGGTCGGCCTCCTCCCAGCGGTCGGCGGCGGTGCGCACGGTCACCGCCTCGGGCAGCCGCAGGAGGTCGCCGGCGGTGAGCTGCTGGGCGAGGAGGCCGCCGCCGACCAGCTCCTCGAAGGCGGCGTGGGCGGCCATCACCACCTGACGGTCGACCTCGACCTCGACGGCGCGCTCGCCGGTGCGCCGCGCCTCGGCCGCCGCCTCCACCCGGCCGCGGAAGAGCTCCTCGGCGAACAGCTCCTGCACCGCCGCCTCGCTGGCCCGCGCCTCGTCGGGCAGCCGCAGGCGGACCTCGAGGAAGCGGTGGTTCACCGAGCGCAGGGTGACCGTCACCTGCCGCCGCTCGTCGCCCGCCGTCGCCTGGCCGAAGCCGGTCATGCTGCGCATCGGCCGGCCTCCCCGCCTCACACCCGGAACTGCAGGTCGTAGAGCCGTTTGTAGTTGCCGCCGAGGGCGATCAGCTCCTGGTGGGAACCGGTCTCGACGATCCGCCCGCCGTCCATCACCACGATGCGGTCGGCGCGCTGAACGGTCGACAGGCGGTGGGCGATGACCAGCGTCGTCCGCCCCTGCATCAGGTTGTAGAGCGCCTTCTGGACCAGCGCCTCGCTCTCGGTGTCGAGGTGCGAGGTCGCCTCGTCGAGGATGAGGATCGGCGCGTTCTTGAGCAGCGCGCGGGCGATCGCCAGCCGCTGCCGCTGGCCGCCCGAGAGCCGCAGGCCGGACTCGCCGATCCGCGTGTCGTAGCCGGCCGGCAGGCGCATCACGAAGTCGTCGGCGTAGGCCGCGGCGGCCGCCTCGCGGACGCGCTCGAGCGGCAGGTCGGCGCGGCCGTAGGCGATGTTGGCGCGCACCGTGTCGTCGAAGAGCACGGTGTCCTGGGTGACGATGCCGATCAGCGCCCGCAGCGCCTTGAGGTCCATGTCCCGCAGGTCGACGCCGTCGATCGCCACCCGCCCACGGTCGGGGTCGAAGAAGCGCGGCAGGAGGTTGACCATCGTCGACTTCCCCGCTCCCGACGGGCCGACCAGGGCGACGATCTCGCCGCGGCGGATCGCCAGGTCGACCTCGCGGAGCACCGGCTGGTCGGCCGTCTCGTAGGCGAAGGAGACGGCCTCGAAGGCGATCCCGCGCTCGACGGTGTCGAGCGCCACGCTCCCCTGCCGCGAGCGCACCTCGTTCGGCTCCTCGATCACCCCCCTGACCCGCTGCGCGGCCGCCGCCGCCTCCTGGAGCACCAGGTTGACCTTGTTCAGCTTGCGGATCGGGTCGTACATCATGAGCAGGGTGGTGAGGAACTTGAGGAGCTCGGGTGGGGTCAGCTCGCCGCCGCGGATCGAGCGCCCGGCGTAGACGAGGAGCGCCGCCGCCCCGAGCACCGCCAGCGACTCGACCACCGGCGACGACAGGTTGGCGAGCATCTGCGCCCACAAATTCACCTTGAGGTGCCGCCGGGTGGCGGCGCGGAAGCGGCGGTGCTCGAAGTCCTCCATCCCGAACGCCTTGACCACCCGGTGGCCGCGCACCGCCTCGGTCATCAGCGCGGCGAGGTCGGCCATGCGCTCCTGGCTGCGGTGGCTGGTGCGCCGCATCCCCTTGCCGAAGCGGACGATCGGGTAGATCAGCACCGGCGCCGCGACCAGGCAGAGGAGCGCCAGCGCGAAGTGGGTCGACAGCAGCATGCCGAGCAGGAAGACCAGCGTGATCGACTGCTGCACCAGGTCGAGCAGCCGGTTCGACACCGCGCTCTGCATCAGCGCCACGTCGGAGATCACCCGGCTGACCAGCTCGCCCGAGGGGTGCCTGGCGAAGAAGCGGCTCGACTGCTCGAGGATGTGGTGGTAGAGGTCGTTCCGGATGTCGGTCGTCACCCCGAGCCCGATGTGCTGGAAGGCGTAGCCGGACAGGAAGTCGGCGATCGAGCGCAGCAGGAAGACGACGACGAGGAGGAGCGGCACGAACCAGACGACCTCCTCGGGCCCGATGCCGAGGCGGCGCTTGAGCGAGCGGTAGCTCCGGTCGAGCTGCTCGGAGACGTCGAGGCGGCGGCGGAGGTCGGCGACGAACCCCTCCTCGGCGGCGCCGTCG
>DATABP010000621.1:0-3413 GCA_036259515.1 Thermoanaerobaculia bacterium
GCCGCGGCCGCCCCGCCCTCGGCCGCCCACCCGCTGTCGCTCGCCCCCGCCCCCGGCGCCGACGAGCCGCGGCGGTTGAAGCTCCGCGGCCGGGTGCGCGTCGCCTCCGGCCCGTGGGGGCTGGAGGACGAGTGGTGGTCGGAGTCCCCCGCCGAGCGCGACTACTGGGACGTCGAGCTGGCGGCCGGGCCGCTGGTGCGCATCTACCGCGAGCGATCCACCGGCGACTGGTTCGCCGACGGGGTGTACGACTGAGGGCCCGCCGGGAGAAGATCGCGACGAACCGGCCGCCGCGGAGGGCGGCGTGGAGGGGGACCGAGGTGGACCAGGAGCTCGACGAGGTCCGGCGGCGCATCCGCCAGCTCGACACCGAGCTGGTGGAGCGCGCCGCCGAGCGGGTGCGGCTGGCGCGGCGGGTGGGCGAGATCAAGCGCGCCGCCGGGCAGGCGACGATCGACTACGCGCAGGAGCGGCGGGTGCTCGAGGCGGCCGCCGCCACCGCCGCCCGCCACGGGCTCGACGGCGGCGTCGCCCAGGACCTCCTCGCCCGGCTGATCCGCGCCGCGGTTCGCGTGCAGGAGGAGGAGAGCCTGCGCCACGCCGGCACCGGGCGCGGCAAGCACGCCGTCGTCGTCGGCGGCGCCGGGAGGATGGGGCGCTGGACCGCGCGCTTCCTCGAGGCGCAGGGGTGGAGGGTGGCGGTGGCCGACCCCTCCCTGCCGCCGGAGGAGGACCGCCGCGGCCGCGAGCGCCTGCCGTCCGCCGAGCTCGTCGTGGCCGCCACCCCGCCGGGCCGCACCGCCGACCTCTACCGCGAGTGGAGCGCCGCGCCGCCGGCCGGCGTGGTGGTCGACATCGCCTCGATCAAGACACCGCTCGTCGCCCCGATCCGCGAGCTCCAGGCGGCCGGCGGCCGGGTGGCCTCGATCCACCCGATGTTCGGGCCGGCGGCGGTGCTCCTGCGCGGCGCCGACGTGGTGATCTGCGACACCGGCGACGCCGGCGCCACCGCCGCCGTCGAGGCGCTCTTCGCGCCGACCACCGCCCACCTCGTCCGCCTGCCGCTCGAGGAGCACGACGCGGTGATGGCCGACCTCCTCTCGCTCGCCCACGCCACCGCCATCGCCTTCGCCCTGGCGCTGCCGGCCGCCGAGCACCCGGTGAGGAGCACCACCTTCCAGGCGCTGGAGCGCCTCGCCGCCACCGTGGTGCGCGAGAGCCCGGACGTCTACTACGAGATCCAGGCGGAGAACCCGCACTCGGCGGCGGCGGTGGCCAAGCTGCGCGACGCGCTGGCGCGGCTCGCCGCCGTCCTCGCCGACCGCGACCGCGCCGCCTTCGCCGAGCTCCTCGCCGAGGGCCGCCGCCGCACCCCGGGCGACGGCGCCGCCGCCGACAGCCGATAGAGTCGGCGCCGCAGGGCGGACGACGAGCGGAGGGGCACGGTGAGCGATTTCTTCGCGGAGATGAGCTGGCGCGGGCTGGTCGAGGACTCGACGCCGGGGCTGCCGGAGGCGCTGGCGGAGGGGCCGGTCACCGGCTACGTCGGCTTCGACCCGACGGCGCCGTCGCTCCACGTCGGGTCGCTCCTGCCGATCCTCAACCTCGCCCGGCTCCAGCGCGCCGGGCACCGGCCGATCGCCATCGCCGGCGGCGGCACCGGGCTGATCGGCGACCCGTCCGGCAAGTCCGACGAGCGGCAGCTCCTCACCCGCGAGAAGGTGGCCGAGAACCTCGCCGGCATCCGCGCCCAGCTCGCCCGCTTCCTCGACTTCTCGCCGGGGCCGACGCAGGCGGTGCTGGTCGACAACGCCGAATGGCTGGGCGAGCTCGGGCTGATGGACTTCCTGCGCGACGTCGGGAAGCTGTTCAGCGTCAACCAGATGATCGCGCGGGAGTCGGTCCGGCGGCGGCTGGCGTCGGAGAGCGGCATCTCGTTCACCGAGTTCAGCTACGCGCTCCTCCAGGCCTACGACTTTCTCGAGCTCCACGACCGCTACGGCTGCACGCTCCAGATGGGCGGCAGCGACCAGTGGGGCAACATCCTCTCCGGCGCCGACCTCATCCGCCGCCTGCGCGACCGGCGCGCCCACGGCCTCGTCTCGCCGCTCCTCACCAACGCCGCCGGCACCAAGTTCGGCAAGACCGAGGCCGGCGCGGTGTGGCTCGACCCCGAGCGCACCTCGCCCTACACCTTCTACCAGTTCTGGCTCAACACCGCCGACGCCGACGTGGTGCGCTACCTCGGCTTCTTCACCTTCCTCGGGCGCGAGGAGATCGACGCGCTGGCCGCCGAGACCGAGCGGGCGCCCGAGGAGCGCGCCGCGCAGCGCCGGCTCGCCGAGGAGGTCACCCGGATCGCCCACGGCGACGAGGCGCTGGCGCGCGCCGAGCGGGTGACCGACCTCCTCTTCGGCCGCGGCGGCGCCGAGCTCCAGGCCGACGACCTCCTCCAGGGCTTCGGCGACGCGCCGTCCTCCGCGCTGCCGGCGGCGGAGCTGGAAGGCGGCGTCGCGCTGTCGCAGCTCCTCGCCCACACCGGGCTGGCGGCCTCGCGCAACGAGGCGCGCCGGCTGATCTCCTCGGGCGGCGTCTACGTCAACGAGCGCCGCGCCGAGGGCGAGACGACGATCGGCAGGAACGAGGCGATCGAGGGCCGCGCGCTCCTCCTCCGCAAGGGGAAAAAGCAGTACCACCTGGTGAGGGTCGAGGAGTAGCTCGGAGACACGAGCGCCCGCCGGCTGGGAACCAGCGGGCGCTCCTTCCGGTCGGTCGGGAGACCGATCAGCCCAAGCTAGAAGCGGAAGACCACGCCGAGGTTGGCGGCGAAGCCGTCGAGGTCGAAGTCGACGCGGTCGAAGTCGAGGTCGTCCTGGTCCTCGTCGACGGTCCCCTCGGCGGCGCGGTAGAGCGCCTCGGCGAAGAAGCCGACGTTGTTCTCGGCCGCGAAGTCGACGCCGACGCTGCCGTACCAGCCGACCTCGTCGTCGATCTCGCCGCGGTCGACGTCGAGCATCATGTAGCTGACGCCGGCACCGATCGACGGCCGGATCGAGCCCTGGCCGAGGTTGACGGAGAGACCGGCCTCGAGCGGGATCACCTGGATCTCGCCGGGGAAGATCTCGTCCGGGAAGTCGTCCTCGAAGGGATCGTCGAGCTCGTCGCGCAACGCCTCCTCGTCGAACGGCTCGTAGTAGGTGCCGCGGAGGTCGAAGTTCATGGTGTCGCCGAGCGGCACCGAGAACTTCACGCCGGCGCCGGCGACGTCGTCGAGGCTGTCGGAGTTCCAGTACGAGCCGAACACGGACAGGCCGCTGGCCATCGCGCCGCCTGCAGGGAGGAGCAGGGCGAGCCCGAGGGCTGCCAGGAAGGTCTTCTTCATCGGTGGGATCTCCTGTTGGGCTGACTCACAC
>DATABP010000622.1:0-3834 GCA_036259515.1 Thermoanaerobaculia bacterium
GAGTGCTGCGCGATCGACGGCGCCCACCTCCCCGGCCACCCCACCGTCGACGAGCTCCTCGCACCTGGCGTCGCCTGGCGCCCGCTGGTGCCGGAGAGCCCGCTCGCCGGCGACTCCCGCAACCTCCTCGCCGCCGCCCCCGAGGCCGGGCCGGTCACCCACCTCCGCCTCTCGATCTTTCCCGACGGCGGCGTCGCCCGGCTGCGGGTGCACGGCGAGCCGGCGCCGGACTGGACGGCGCTCGCCGGCCGCGGCGAGATCGACCTGGCGGCGGCCGAGCTCGGAGGGCGGATCGTGGCGGCGAGCGACGCCTTCTTCAGCCGCCCCGAGCACCTCCTCCTCCCCGGCCCTTCGCGCGGCATGCACGACGGCTGGGAGACCCGCCGCCGCCGCGGCCCCGGCAACGACTGGGTGGTCGTCGCGCTCGCCCGCCCCGGCCGGCCGCGGCGGATCGAGGTCGACACCAGCCACTTCAAGGGCAACGCGCCGGGGAGCTGCTCGCTCGAGGCGTGCGTGCCCGGCGAGTGGAACGGCGAGGCGACGCCGTGGCGGCCGCTGGTCGCGCGCGCGCCGCTCCAGCCGCACGCGCGGCACGAGCTGCCGGTCGGCGGCGGCCGGGGCGAGAGCGAGAGCGGCGGCGAGCCGGTGAGCCACGTCCGGCTGTCGATCTACCCCGACGGCGGCGTGGCGCGCCTCCGCGTGTGGGCGCGGCTCGAACCGTGATCGACCTCGCCACCTTCAACCTCCTGGGGGCGGCCGAGGCGGAATCCACCCTCCTCGCCTGCTGCGCCTCCCCCCGCTGGGCGGCCACGCTGGCCGCCCGCCGCCCCTTCCCCGACCTCGACGCCCTGCTCGCCGCCGCCGACGACGCCTGGTGGTCGCTCGACGGCTCCGACTGGCTCGCCGCCTTCGCCGCCCACCCCCGCATCGGCGAGCGCCCGCCCGGCCACGGCACCGCCGCCCGCTGGTCGACCGGCGAGCAGTCGCGCGCCGCGGCCGCGCCGCCCGAGGTCCAGGCCGCGATCGCCGAGGGCAACCGCCGCTACGAGGAGCGCTTCCGCCACGTCTTCCTGATCGCCGCCGCCGGCCGCACGGGCGAGGAGATCCTGGCGGAGCTCGAGCGGCGGCTCGGGAACGACCCGGCGAGCGAGCTGCGGGAGGCGGCCGGGGAGCAGGCGAAGATCATGCGGATGCGGGTGGAGCGGATGTTCGGGAGGGGGTAGGAGACGAGGAAAGGTGGGGAGGCCGCGGGGGCGGAGCGGTCGATCTCGCTCAACTGCCCCGATACGTCGAGTACCCGAACGGCGACAACAGCAGCGGGACGTGGTGGTGCTCGTTGGGACGAAGGACCGTGAAGGTGACGACCGCCTCCGGGTAGAACGCCTCCCGGCCCTGCCCCGCGAACCACTCCGCCAGGAGGAAGGTCAGCCGGTAGTCGCCCGCCGCCAGCGGCTCGCCGGCGGGGAGCAGCGATCGGACGCGGCCGTCGCCGTCGGTCTCGACGCGCGCCATCTCGCGCCAGCCGCCGCCCTCCCGCCGCGCGAGGAGCACCGGCACCCCCGCCGCCGGCCGGCCGAGGGCGAGGTCGAGGACGTGGGTCGAGAGCCCGCTCATTTGCCGCTTCGCGCCGGCTTCCGCTCATGCCGGTCGATCAGCGACCGCACCGCGAAGCCGACCAGCACCCACCCGACGAGCAGCGCCCACGACCAGCGGTGGCCGTAGGTGGTCATCGGATAGTGGTTGGAGATCATCGTCAGCACCACCGGGATCGCCATGTAGGTGTTGTGGCGCGAGCGGGCGCCGGCGCGGGCGACGCCGGCGGCGAGGCGGCCTTCGAGCGGGCGGCCGGCCTCGACCGCCGCCACCGCGCGGCGCATCGCCGGCAGGATGCGGCTCCCCACGTTGGCCGCCATGATCGTGCCCATCGCGGCGCCGGCGAGGAGGAAGGCGGCGCGGCCGGTGAAGACCTGGCCCAGGCCCCAGGCGAACGCGGCGAGGAGCGCCAGGCAGAGCGCCGCCGCCGCCCGCGGCCGCCGGCCGAGCGGCGAGAGCCACACCAGGTCGTAGACGATCCACGCCGCGAGGAGCGACCCGATCGCCAGCACGATGTCCACCCACGAGCCGAGCCGGCTGTCCGGCGGCACCAGGATGCGGCCGCCGTGGTACACCCAGCCCAGGAGCAGCAGCCCCGAGCCCCAGGTCAGCGCCGCCTCCCACTGGAACCAGTGGAGCGCCCGCGGCGGCACCTGCCAGGGGAGCTTCTCGAGCCGGTAGAAGCCGCCGCCGTGGACCATCCACAGCTCGGCGCCGCGCTCGTCGCGCTCCACCCGGAGGCGCGCCTCCATCCAGGTGAAGAGCGCCGTCTGGCCGAGCCAGAAGATCGCCGCCACCACGTGCAGCCAGCGGAGCGCCAGGTGGACGATCTCGAAGAGCCAGTAGGGCATCGGCGGCGGGGCTCTCGCGGTCAGCCGGCGGCGCGGCGGCGACCGGCGAGGATGCGCAGGAAGGACCGGCTGGCGAGCTCCTCGTCCGACAGCCCGGAGAGCCGCCGCGCCTCCTCGCCGGAGAGCGCGCCGCAGGAGGTGGCGCGCAGGAAGAAGTTGAGGAGGCCCTGGCCGGTCGCCGCGTCGTCGAACACGTCGCCCGAGAGCGTCGCCCGCGCCGCGCCCTCGACGAACGTGCGGAGGCGTTCGCCGGCCGCCGCGGCGCCCGCCAGGAAGAAGGCGTAGACGGCGGCGTAGCGGCTGGGGAGCTGCGCCGGGTGGAGGTCCCAGCCCTGGTAGAAGGCGCCGACCAGCGAGTGCGTCACGTGCGCCGCGTGGAGCCGCCAGGCGGCGTGGACGACGCGGCGGTTCTCGGCGCGCTGGGCATCGGTGAGCCCGTCGCCGCGGTGGGGGGCGACCGGCAGCACGTTGGTCGCCCCGTCGGAGAGCCACACCCCGGTGCCGGCGAGCGCCACCTGCATCACCTGCTTGGCGAGGTCGCAGGCCGGATGGTCCATCCGCTGGTGGGCGGCGGTGATGCCGAGCGACGCGGTGTAGTCGTAGGTCCCGAGGTGGGCGCCGCGGCAGCGCCCGGCGGCGGCGGAGACCAGCCCCGGCAGCGCCGCCCGGCCGTCCGCGGCGAGGATCGAGCGCGGCGTCTCGACCATCAGCTCGATCGGCACGGCGCCGGCGCCGAGCCCCAGCTCCTCCTCCAGCCGGGCCAGCGCGGCGACCAGCGTCTCGACCTGCTCGGGGAGCGTCACCTTCGGCAGGGTGACGACGAAGCCGTCCGGCAGCCGGCCGCCGCCGCCCTCGCCGAGGACGGCGAGGAAGCGGCCGAGCGTGCGCAGCGAGCGGGCGCCCAGCTCCGAGGTCAGCGGCTTGATCCGGATGCCGACGAACGGCGGTAGCGAGCCCTCGCCGGCGCCGCGGGCGAGCTCGCGGGCGGCGGACTCCGCGTGGCCGTCCTCCTCGTCGTCGGGGCGATTGCCGTAGCCGTCCTCGAAGTCGATCCGCAGGTCCTCCACCGGCTCCCGGCGGAGCTTCTCGATCACCCGCGCGTGGACCCGGGCGGCGAGGTCGTCGTCGCCGGCGAGCGGCGGGCCCAGCGCGGCGGCGAGGTCGGCGGGGGTCGGCGCGTGGGCGTCGAGCGCCGCCAGCGCCAGCTCGCCCAGCCGTCGCGCGGTGCCGGCGCGGAAGAGGTGCGCGCCGCCGTAGACGGTGTGCACCGGCTGCCGCGCCGCCCGCTCGCCGGGCTCGCGCTCCGCCTCGGCGGCGAGCGACGGGGCGAGGCCGGCGAGGAGGTCGGCGAAGTCGGTCACGCCCCGAGCTCCAGCACCATCCGCCGCAC
>DATABP010000623.1:0-2442 GCA_036259515.1 Thermoanaerobaculia bacterium
GTCGGCAAGACGCTCGGCCTGTGCATGATCGTGCGGGACGAGGCGGCGGTGATCGACCGCTGCCTCGCCTCGGTGCGCGACCGGATCGACCATTGGGTGATCTGCGACACCGGCTCGTCGGACGACACGCCGGAGCGGATCGAGGCGGCGCTCGCCGGGGTGCCGGGGGAGCTCCACCGCCGGCCGTGGGTGGACTTCGGGACCAACCGCTCGGAGGCCGTCGCCCTGGCGCGCGGGAAGGCCGACTACCTCCTGCTCCTCGACGCCGACATGGTGCTCGAGGCGACGCCGGACTTCGACCTCGACGGCCTCGACGCGGACGCCTACCTGATCCGCTACGAGGGCGCGGTCGACTACCGGCAGGCGCTCCTGGTGCGCGGCGACCTCCCCTGGCGCTACGTCGGGGTGACCCACGAGTACCTGCACGCCGACGTCGCGTACTCGCGCGCGCCGCTCGACACCCTCACCCTGCGCCACCTGTGCGACGGCGCCAACCGGGCGGCCAAGTTCGAGCGCGACCGCGACCTGCTGCGGGCGCACCTCGACAACGAGCCGGACGACTCCCGCGCCTGGTTCTACCTCGGCCAGACCTACTTCGACCTCGGGGAGTGGGAGCTCGCGATCGACGCCTACCGGCGGCGCGTTGCGATGGACGGTTGGGAGGAGGAGACCTGGTACGCCGGCTACAAGCTCGCGCTGGCGCGGCAGGCGCGGGGGGACGCCTGGCCGGAGGTGCTCGCCGCGCTGCTCGCGTCGTGGCAGGCGCGGCCCGAGCGGCTGGAGCCTCTCTACGTGCTCGCCCGCCGCTGCCGCGAGGCCGGGGAGCACCGGCTGGGCCACCTCTTCTCGCGCCCCGCCCTCGACGCGCCGTATCCCGACGACATCCTCTTCGTCGAGCGCGAGGTCTACCGCTACCTCCTCGCCTTCGAGCACGCCATCTGCTGCTACTGGGTGGGCGATCACGCGGCGGCGATCCGCGCCAACAACCGGCTCCTCGACCTCCCCGACCTGCCGCCGGACCACGTCGAGGCGGCCATCCGCAACCGCCGGTGCAGCCTCGACCTGCGCGCCCCGGCCCGCCGGCCGGAGGCGGACGAGCGGCCGCGGCCGCGGCTCGTCGTGGTGGTGCCCTTCTACAACCCCGGCGTGCTCCTGGAGCGGGCGATCGAGAGCCTCGACGCCCAGGAGAGCCCCGGGGAGCGGGGGTTCGAGGTGGTGCTGGTCGACGACGGCTCGACCGACGGCTACGGCGAGGCCGCGCGGACGCGGCTCGCGGGCCGGCCGATCGGCGGCGGCGCCCGGACCTTCCTCGCGCTCCCCGAGCGGGTCGGCGCGCCGGCGGCGGTCCGCCGCGCGGTGGCGGAGCGCGCCGCGCCGGAGGACGTGGTGGTGGTGCTCTGCGGCGAGGACCGGCTGGCGTCGCCGCGCGCGCTCGCCGCGGTCGCCGACGCCTACGCGACCACCGACTGCGAGGCGACCTACGGTCAGTCGGAGCACGCCGGCGGCCGGCGGGGGTCGGCCCGGCCGTTCCCCGACGGCGCCGCGTTCGAGCGCTTCGCCGGCGGCGGGGAGCGGGGGGCCGTCGGCCCGCTCCTCACCTTCCGCGCCGGGCTGCTCCGGAGCGAGGGCGGCTTCCCCGAGCCGGCGAGGCCGTGGGCGCTGCCGGCCGAGGACGCGCTGGCGCCGCCGCTCTTCGCTCGTGCCGGCTTCGAGCGCGTCCTCTTCCTCGACGAGACGCTCTGCGTCACCTCGCGCTTCCGGTGGAGCACGTGAGTCGCCGGACGGCGCGCGAAGCGGGTTAGAATCTCAGAAATCCCGGCAGGTAGTACCCACGAACGTCCGGAGGTCGAGGCGCTCGAACGGATGGACATCTTCATCAGCTACGCGCACATCGACAACGAGCCCCTGGTCGACGAGTACCCGGGCTGGGTGACCGCCTTCCACCAGGTGCTCGAGAAGCGCCTGCGCCAGCTCCTCGGCGACGAGCCGTCGATCTGGCGCGACACGGCGCTCCGCGGCAACGACCTCTTCGACGACGAGATCGCCGACCGCTTCCGCGACGCGCGCCTCTTCATCAGCGTGCTGTCGCCGCGCTACGTGAAGTCCGACTACTGCCAGAAGGAGCTGCGCGAGTTCCTCGCCGCGGCGAACGGCAGGGGCGGGCTGACGGTCGGCAACCGGTCGCGGGTGATCAAGGTGATCAAGACCCCGGTCGACCTCGGGGAGCAGCCGGAGGCGATCCGGCCGATGCTCGGCTACGCCTTCTTCCGCGAGGACCCCGAGACCCACCGCAATCGGGAGCTCGCCGCCTATCCGCCGACCTTCCGCGACCAGTTCCTGCTCGTCCTCGACGACCTGGCGCAGGAGATCTCGGACACCCTCTGCCAGGTGCGGCTCTGCGAGGGGAGCGCGCGGGAGACCGCGACGGCGGCCGCCGCGGAC
>DATABP010000624.1:0-2929 GCA_036259515.1 Thermoanaerobaculia bacterium
CGTGCCGCTCGCCACCCGCAGGATGGAGATCTTGCCGGAGAACGGGTCCTGGAGGGTCTTGAACACCAGCGCCGCCGCCGGACCGGCCGGGTCGGCGCTCAGCTCGACCGCCTCGCCGCCGAGGTTCGTGGCGGGGAAGCCGCCGCGCACGGCCGGCGAGGGGGCGGCGTCGACCAGCGCGTCGAGCAGCGCCGAGGCGCCCACCCCGTGGAGGGCCGTGGACAGGGTCACCGGGAAGATCAGCCGCCGCGCCACCGCCTTGCGGAGGCCCGCCGCCAGCTCCTCCTCGGACAGCTCGCCGGCCTCGAAGTAGCGCTCCATCAGGAGGTCGTCGGTCTCCGCCACCAGCTCGACGAGCTTGGCGCGCACCGCCTCGACCGCGTCGGCGAGCTCGGCGGGCACCTCGATCGGCTGCCCCTTGCCGTCGCCGTCCTTGGCGAAGCGCCAGGCCCTGCGGTGGACGAGGTCGACGACGCCCTCGAACCGGCCCTCGGCGCCGATCGGCCACTGCACCGGCGCCACCCCGCGGCCGAAGGCGGCGACCAGCCCGTCGACGGCGCCGGCGAAGTCCGCCCGCTCGCGGTCCATCTTGGTCAGGTGGAGGACCACCGGCAGCGCCATCTCCTGCGCCGTCTCCCACACCTTCTCGGTAGTCACCTCGACGCCGGCGACGCCGTTGACGCAGAGCAGCACGGCGTCGGCGGCGCGCATCGCCGAGCGCGTCTCGGTGAAGAAGATGCCGTAGCCGGGGCAGTCGAGCAGGTTGACCTTGTGCCCGTGCCAGGGGACGAAGCAGGGGGCGAGCCCGATCGAGATGCCGCGCTCGACCTCCTCGGGATCGAAGTCGGTGACGGTGTTGCCGTCCCCGACCTTGCCGAGCCGGTTGACCGCGCCGCCGGCGTAGAGGAGCGACGAGACCAGGGTGGTCTTGCCGGTGTCGTTGTGGCCGGCGACGGCGAGGTTGCGGATCTTCTCGGGGCTGTCGACCTGCATCGAGCGGCTTCCTCCTGACTTTCGTGCGGGCCGGCACTATAGCACCCGGTCGGCGCGCTCCCGGGGGCGCGGAGGCTCGTCGCCGGAACGCTTAGACTCGGCGCCAGACGTCCGAAATTCCGTGTCTCGCGAGCTCGAGCTCCGCACCCGTGCTCGGCGACCTCGATCGCCGCCGAAGGACGGTTGCCAGGCCGCACCGAGCCGTGGCGCGCACTCTGAGGGAGGAGGCGGGACGATGCGGCTTTTGATCGCCGACGACCAGACTCTGTTCCGCGACAGCCTCGCGGGCCTGCTCGAGGCCGCGGGTCATCGGGTGAGCGCCGTCGCCGGGAGCGGCGAGGAGGCGATCGAGCTGGCGCGCCGCCACCGCCCCGAGATCGTGCTGATGGACCTCGCGATGCCGGGAATGGGCGGGCTGGAGGCGACCCGGCGCATGGTCGAGGAGCTGCCGGAGTGCCGGGTGGTGGTGCTCACCGGCTCCGCCGACGAGGGCGATCTCTTCGAGGCGCTCCAGGCCGGCGCGCAGGGCTACCTGCTCAAGACCCTCCCCGCCCACACCTTCCTGAAGCTCCTCGAAGGAGCGCTCGCCGGGCAACCGGCGCTCACGCCGGAGCTGTCGCGCAAGGTCCTCGAGGCGTTCGCCCGCGGCCGCCGCGCCGCGGCCGAGCGGCCGGACCGCGACCTGCTGACCGCCCGCGAGCGCGAGGTGCTCCATCTGATGGTCGAGGGCGTCACGTCGAACCGCCAGCTCGCGCGTCGCCTCGGGCTGTCCCAGAACACGGTCAAGTTCCACGTCCGCAACCTGCTCGACAAGCTCCACCTGCACAACCGGGCGCAGGCGGTCAGCCACGCTCTGCGGCACGGGATCGTCGAGATCGACGGCGAGGGCAGGGGGGGCAAGGGACCCGCCGGCCGCTGAGGCCGGGCGCGGAGGAGGACCGGCTGCCGCGGGAGCGGCGGGAAGCCAGCGCCGGCTCGCGCTAGAATGCCCTTTCCCCCATGCAACCCGCCCGTTCCAGGACCCTCGGTCGTTACGAGCTCCAGGTCGAGCTGGGGCAGGGGGCGATGGGCGTCGTCCACCTGGCGCGCGACCCGCTGATCGGGCGGCTGGTGGCGCTCAAGGTGTTCCGCCCCAACCTCGCCGCCGATCCCGACGAGCTGGCCCGCTTCCGCTCGCGCTTCCTGCGCGAGGCGCAGAGCGCCGGCATCCTCTCGCACCCGAACATCGTCACCATCCACGACGTCGTCGAGGACGGCCCGGACGGCTCGATGTTCATCGCCATGGAGTACGTCCAGGGGACCAACCTCAAGGACGTGCTGCGCTACGGCAAGCCGCTCGAGCTGCCGGCGGTGGTGGAGATCGTCCAGCAGATCGCCGCCGCCCTCGACTACGCCCACGACCGCGGCGTCGTCCACCGCGACGTCAAGCCGGCCAACGTGCTGATGACCCCGGAGCGGGAGGTCAAGATCACCGACTTCGGGATCGCCCGCTTCGACGCCTCGAACATCACCACCGAGGGGCAGCTCCTGGGCACCCCGAACTACATGTCGCCCGAGCAGGTGATGGGGCGCGAGGCCGACCACCGGAGCGACCTCTTCTCGCTCGGGGTGATCGTCTACGAGCTGATCACCCGCCACAAGCCGTTCCAGGGCGACAGCGTCGCCTCGGTGACCCACAAGATCGCCTACGAGCCCTACACCCCGCCCGAGGAGTACACCGGCCGGCTGCCGGACGGCCTGGGGCCGCTCTTCGCCCGCGCGCTGGCCAAGGACCCCGCCCGCCGCTACGGCCGCGCCGGCGAGCTGGCGCGCGACCTGGCGCGGGCGGTGCGCGCCTACGAGGCGGAGGTGGCGCTGTCGGAGACCAGCAGCCTCTCGCTCGACGCCGTGCCGCCGCCGCCCAGGGCCGGCGCCGCCGCCGACGACAGCCTCAACG
>DATABP010000625.1:0-6081 GCA_036259515.1 Thermoanaerobaculia bacterium
GGCCGCCGCCCTCGCCGCCGTCCTGGCGCCGGCGCCGCGCGCGGCGGCGATCGACGTGTTCCTGATCAACCCGCGGCCGCAGAGCGGCGTCTTCGGCGAGGTGACGATCGAGGCCGAGGTGCTGTCGACCGAGACGGTGACCCAGGTGGTGTTCCGGGTCGACGGGCGGGTGGTCGGCCGGCTGCCGGCGCCGCCCTGGAGGGTGACCGTCGACGTCGGCCAGGAGAACGTCGAGCACGTCTTCGAGGCGATCGCCACCGACGCCACCGGCGCCACCGCCACCGCCCGCGTCGTCACCCGCACCATCGCCGTCGACGAGCGGGTGGACCTCGAGCTCCAGCAGCTCTACGTCACCGTCACCCGCGGCGGCGGCCGGGTGCTCGACCTGCCGCGGTCGGCGTTCGCGGTCTACGACGAGGGCCAGCCGCAGGAGCTGGTCACCTTCGAGGGCGGCGACGTGCCGCTCGCCGCGTCGCTCCTCGTCGACACCAGCCTGTCGATGCGCGGCAGCCGCATCCGCGCCGCGCTGGAGGGCGCCCGCGCCTTCGTCGGCGGCATGGAGGAGCTCGACCGCGTGTCGCTGATGCTGTTCTCCGACCGCCTCCTCCACCTCACCCCGTTCACCAACGACCCGGGCACCATCGCCGCCGGGCTCGACCAGATCGAGGCCGAGGGCGGCACGGCGCTCAACGACCACCTCTACGCCGCGCTGAAGCGCCTCGACCGCGAGCAGGGCCGCCGCGTCGTCGTCCTCCTCTCCGACGGCACCGACATCGAGAGCGTGCTGTCGATCGAGGACGTGCTGTGGAAGGCGCGCCGCAGCCAGGCGCTGGTCTACTGGATCCGTCTCCTCGACGGCGATGTCGGCAACGTGCTGTCGCGCACCTCGGCGTGGCGCGACGAGGAGGGCCACCGCCGCGAGCGCGAGGGCCTGGTGCGGCTGGTCGAGCAGAGCGGCGGACGGATCGTCGACCTCACCCGCATCGAGGACGCCCCCGCCGCTTTCCGCACCATCCTGGGCGAGCTGCGCGAGCAGTACGTCCTCGGCTACTACCCATCGACCAACCTCAACGACGGCCGCTGGCACCGCGTCGAGGTGCGGGCACAGGGCTTCGGGCTCTCGGTCCGCGCCCGCGAGGGGTACGTCGACTTCTAGCCCGGCCCGCCGGGATTGACGCCGGCGCCGCCAGCGCTAAGATGGCTCCCCCGCCGTCCCGCCGGAGCGCCGGGTGCCGCCGATGAGCCAGTCGTTCTCGCCCCGCCGCCCCGCGCCGCCGCCGGAGCCCGCCCCCTGGAGCCCCGACTCCTGGCGCGCCCGGCCGGCGCTCCAGCAGCCCGAGTACCCCGACCCGGCGGCGCTCGAGCGGGCGGTCTGCGAGCTGTCGCGGCTGCCGCCGCT
Source organism: Thermoanaerobaculia bacterium (assembly GCA_036259515.1). Taxonomy (GTDB): domain Bacteria; phylum Acidobacteriota; class Thermoanaerobaculia; order Multivoradales; family JBCCEF01; genus DATABP01. The sequence goes on from DATABP010000625.1 coordinate 1,400, forward strand.
GGTCACCTCCTGGGAGGTCGAGTCGCTCAAGGGGCAGCTCGCCGAGGCGGCGAGGGGCGAGCGGTTCCTGCTCCAGGGCGGCGACTGCGCCGAGACCTTCGCCGACTGCCGGCCCGACCCGATCACCTCGAAGCTCAAGATCCTGCTCCAGATGAGCCTGGTGCTGGTGCACGGCACCCGCATGCGGGTCACCCGCGTCGGCCGCTTCGCCGGCCAGTACGCCAAGCCGCGCTCGCAGCCGACCGAGAAGGTGGCCGGCAGGACGATGCCGGTCTACCGCGGCGACCTGGTCAACCGCGTCGAGGCCGACCCGGCGGCGCGCGTCGCCGACCCCGAGCGCCTGCTGCGCGGCTACGAGCGCTCGGCGCTGACGCTCAACTTCATCCGCGGCCTGATCGACGGCGGCTTCGCCGACCTCCACCACCCGGAGTACTGGGAGCTCGACTTCGGCCACGACACCCCGCTCGGCGCCGACTACCGGCGGATGGTCGACTCGATCCTCGAGTCGGTCTCCTTCATGGAGAACCTCGCCGGGCGCGCCATCGGGCAGCTCAACCGGGTCGACTTCTTCACCAGCCACGAGGCACTCCACCTGCCCTACGAGCAGGCGCTGACCCGCCGCGTGCCGCGCCGCGCCGGCTGGTACGACCTCTCCACCCACTTCCCGTGGATCGGCGTCCGCACCTCCGAGCCCGAGGGCGCCCACGTCGAGTTCTTCCGCGGCGTCAGGAACCCGGTGGGGGTGAAGATCGGCCCCGAGACCGACTCCGACCGCCTCCTCCGCCTGCTCGACCTCCTCCATCCGGAGAACGAGCCCGGCCGCCTCACCCTCATCCACCGACTGGGCGCCGGCCGCGTCGCCGAGCACCTGCCGCGGCTGATCGAGACGGTGCGCCGGAGCGGCAGGTCGGTGCTGTGGTCCTGCGACCCGATGCACGGCAACACGCAGAGCACCACGCGCGGCGTTAAGACCCGCCGCTTCGACAAGATCGTCGCCGAGCTCGAGGAGAGCTTCCGCATCCACCGCGAGATGGGCTCCTGGCTCGGCGGCATCCACATCGAGGTCACCGGCGAGGACGTCACCGAGTGCACCGGCGGCGCCCGCGGCCTCGACGAGGACGGCCTCGCCCGCGCCTACCGCAGCTTCGTCGACCCGCGCCTCAACTACGAGCAGGCGCTGGAGCTGGCGATGCGGCTGGCGAAGGCGATCGGGCCGGGCGGGCGGAGCCCGCTGGCGCCGCTGGCGAGCTGAGGGCCCGCGGTCGCGGCTACCCCACCACCCCGTACCGCTCCATCTTCATCGCCAGCCCGTTCCGCGACAAACCCAGCAACCGCGCCGCCTGGGTGCGGTTGCCGGCGGTGCGCTTCAATGCCTCGCGGATCGCCGCCTCCTCGGTGGAGGCGACGAGGCGCTCGAGGTCGAGATCGGACGACGCATCCACCTTGGCGCCCTGCCGCACCGTCGCCAGGCGCACCTTCTCCGGCAGCACGTCGAGACCGATCGGCTGTCCGCTCGGGCAGAGGTGGACCGCCTGGCGGACGACCTCCTCGAGCTCGAGGAGGTTGCCGGGGTAGTCGTAGGCGAGGAGCGCCGACATCGCCTTGACGGTGATCCCCGCCACCCGCTTGCCGGTGTCGTGACAGAAGCGGTTGATCAGCGTCTGCACGTGGAGCGGCAGGTCCTCCTTGCGCTCGCGGAGGGGGGGCACGTCGATCGCCACCTGGGAGAGGCGGTAGGCGAGGTCGACGCGGAACTGGTCGCGGCGCGCCAGGGGCTCGAGCGGGGCGCGGCTGGCGGCGATCACCCGCACGTCGGACCTCTCCGCCCGCCGGCTGCCGGCCGGCTCGACCTCGCCGGAGCGCAGGAACCGGACCAGCCGCGCCTGGAGGTCGAGCGGGAGCTGGTCGATCTCGTCGAGGTAGAGGGTGCCGCCGTTCGCCGCCTGGAGCTTGCCCGTGCGGCGCACCGGGCCCTCGCGGCCCGGGACCTCGGCGCCGAAGAGGTCGGCCTCGATCTGGAAGGGCTGGGCGCCGGCGCAGCTCGCGGCGACGAACGGCCCGTCGCGGCGCTTGCCGGACTTGTGGAGCGAGCGGGCGAGCGCCTGCCGGCCGGTGCCCGGCTCGCCGCGCAGGAGCACGTGGACCGGCGGGTCGACGGCGGTGGCCAGCTCGGCGTGGAGGCGCGCCGTCGCCGCCGACTCCCCCACCGCCACCCCCGGCTCGAGCGCCAGCTCCTGGCGACCGGGGTGGCCGGGGAGGATCGGCTCGTACCAGCCGACGTGGTGGACGAGGCCGAGGATGATCAGGTCGCCGAGCGCGCGGAGCGACGCCACCGGGTCCCAGCCGCCCTCCGGACGGTAGCTGGGAAGGGCGACGAGGAGCACGTAGGGCCGCTCGACGGCGACGAAGAAGTGGGCGCAGATCCAAGCCGGCTCGCCGGCCAGCGTGCCCTCGAAGGCGCCGCCGGCCCCCGGGGCCTCGACCGCGCCGGTGGCCGCCAGCCGGGCGGCGGTCTGCTCGACCAGCTCCTCGCCGCTCGGCAGCCAGCCCTCGTGGCTCGCCACGATCAGCTTGATCCCCGCCGCCGCGGCCAGCTCGCCGTGGAGCAGCGCCAGCACGCCGCCGCCGAAGTCGTCGAGGAGCGCGCGGACCAGCGACTCCGAGGTGGTGCGGCTGTCGACGTCGGTGAGCACCCACTCGGTGACGCGGGCGAGGTGGCGGATCATCGTCTCGGCGCCGACCGCCGGCGCGGCGGCGGGGGCCGCGGGCGCCGCCGGCTCCGCGGCCCGGGGCGGCGCACCGTCCCCGTCGGAGATCGCGTCCTCGACGAGCAGCGTCACCGGCCCCACCCGCACCTCGTCGAGGAGGTCGAACGCCGCCTCGCGCACCTTGCGGCCGGAGACCAGCACGCCGCGGCGGCTGCCGAGGTCCTCGATGCGCAGCTCGGCGCCGTCCCAGGAGAGGACGGCGTGGCGGGGGGCGACGCCGCGGTAGGCGAGCGGCACGTCGCAGCCGGGATCGCTGCCGATGGTCAGCGGGCTGCGCAGGATCGGGAAGCGCTGGACGCCGTCCGGGGCGTAGGCGACGACGCGCAGCACCGGGCTACTCCAGCTCCGCGAGATGATCGTCGAGGCCGCCGGCGAGGAGCTCGGCGGCGGCGGCGAGGTCGGGCGCCATCTCGCGGTCCTCGTCCCAGCGCGCCACCCGGCGGCGGACGGCGGCGTGGAGCGCCTCCAACAGTCGGCTGCTCGCCAGCGGGCGGAGGAGGTCGATCCCCTGCGCCGCGGCGAGGAGCTCGATGGCGAGGACCTGGCGCACGTTGTCGACCACCCGGCCGAGCTTGAGCGCGGCGCCCATGCCCATCGACACGTGGTCCTCCTTGTCCGCCGAGGTGGGGATGGAGTCGACCGACGCCGGATGGGCGAGCCCCTTGTTCTCGCTGGCCAGCGCGGCGGCGGTGACCTGGGCGATCATGAAGCCGGAGTTCACGCCGGCGTCCTCGACCAGGAACGGCGGCAGGCCGGAGAAGGCGGTGTTGGTCAGCTTTTCGGTGCGCCGCTCGCTGATCGCGCCGAGCTCGGCGAGCGCGATCGCCAGCACGTCGGCGGCGAGCGCCATCGGCTCGCCGTGGAAGTTGCCGCCGGAGATCAGCTCGCCGCCCTCGCCGTCGTCGCCGCCCGCGCCGGCGAAGACCAGCGGGTTGTCGGTCACCGCGTTCATCTCGATCGCGAGCTTCGCCTCGACGTCGGCGAGGAGGTCGCGCACCGCCCCGTGCACCTGCGGCATGCAGCGCAGGCTGTACGGGTCCTGCACCCGCACGTCGCCCACCCGGTGGGACTCGCGGATCGCCGAGCCCTGGAGGAGGCGCCACAGGTTGGCGGCGCTCGCCCGCTGCCCGGGGTACGGGCGCAGCGCGTGGAGGCGCGGGTCGAAGGCGGCGTCGGTGCCGCGCAGGGCGTCGGTGGAGAGCGCGCCGACGAGGTCGGCGGTGCGCACCAGCCGCCGCGCCTCGAGCGCCGCGAGGGCCAGGAGCGCGGTCATCGCCTGGGTGCCGTTGATCAGCGCCAGCCCCTCCTTGGGGGCGAGCGCCAGCGGCTCGATCCCGGCGTCGGCCAGCGCCGCCCCGGCGGCGACCTCCTCGCCCCCGCGGCGCACCCGGCCGCGGCCGAGGAGCGGCAGCGCGAGGTGGGCCAGCGGCGCGAGGTCGCCGCTCGCCCCCACCGAGCCGCGGCTCGGCACCACCGGCAGGAGGTCGCGGCCGAGGAGGTCGAGCAGCCGCTCGACGACCACCGGCCGCACCCCGGAGTGGCCGCGGGCCAGGGTGTTGGCGCGGAGCAGCAGCATGGCGCGCACGGCGGCGTCCGGCAGCGGCTCGCCGACCCCGGCGGCGTGGCTGACGATCAGCCGCTCCTGGAGGGCGTCGAGGCGGTCGGGCGGGATGCGCACCATCGCCAGGTCGCCGAAGCCGGTGTTGAGGCCGTAGACCGCCTCGCCGCGCGCGATCACCCGCTCGACCACCCGCCGCCCCGCCGCCACCCGCTCGAGCGCCGCAGGCGCCAGCGCCGCGGCCGCCTCGCCGCGCGCCACCCGGCCGAGGTCGTCGAGGGAGAGCGACGCGCCGTCGATCTCGATCGTGGTCGCCCCGGGCGGCATCCGGCGGAGTATAGATTCGCCGCCCGGCG
>DATABP010000626.1:0-1903 GCA_036259515.1 Thermoanaerobaculia bacterium
CGGCTCGCCGGCAGCCTCGCCGCGGCGCTGTGGTCGGCGGCGCGCGGGGCGGCGATCGTCCGCGTCCACGACGTCGCCGAGACCCGGCAGGCGCTCGACGCCTGGGCCGCCCTCGCGGAGGCGCGCGAGGGATGAGCTACGCCGAGATCGTCAACCTCCTCTCCTGGCGCGACCTGGTCGACGTCGCCGCGGTGGCGGTCATCATCTACTACCTGCTGCTCCTCGTCCGCGGCACCCGCGCGGCGCAGATGCTGACCGGGCTGGCGCTGATCGGCGCCATCTATCAGGCGTCGCGGGTCTTCGACCTGCCGACGCTCGAGCGCATCCTCGAGAGCCTGCTCATCCTCCTGCCGATCGCCGCCATCGTGCTCTTCCAGCAGGAGATCCGCCGCGCGCTCGCCAACTTCGGGCGCAACGCGCTGTGGGGCTTCCCCAAGCAGCGCAAGGTGGAGTCGACCTTCAACGAGATCGTGCTCGCCGCCACCGCGCTCTCCGGCAAGCGGATCGGCGCGCTGATCGTCGTCGAGCGGCTGGAGGGGCTGCGCAACTGGATCGAGAACGGCATCGCGCTCGACTCGATCGTCTCCTACGACCTCCTGATCAACGTCTTCACGCCGGACACCCCGCTCCACGACGGCGCGGTGATCATCCAGGAGGACCGCATCGCGGCGGCCGCCTGCTTCCTGCCGCTGACCTTCAACCCGGAGCTGTCGACCGAGCTCGGCACCCGCCACCGCGCGGCGCTCGGCATCAGCGAGGAGACCGACGCCCTGGCGGTGGTGGTCTCCGAGGAGACCGGCACCATCTCGGTGGCCTACGAGGGGCGGATGGTGCGCGACCTCGACGGCAAGACGCTGCGCACCACGCTCTACCAGTACCTGGTGACCGACCTCTACCCGCGCGGCCCGCAGGCCGGCGCGGCGCGGCGGCGGAGGGCGGCGTGAACGAGAGCGGCCGGCTGTGGACGCTCCGGGTGCTGGCCCTGGCGATCGCGCTGGTGCTGTGGTTCGTGCTGTCGTTCTCCCGCCGCGAGTCGGAGAGCGAGAAGCCGGTCGAGGCGGCGATCACCTACATGCGTAGCGACGACATGGTGATCCTCGACCCCCGGCAGTCCGTCGACCTCATCCTCACCGGCCCGCAGGACGCGATCAACCGGGTCAACCCGTTCGAGGTCTCCGTGCAGGTCGACCTGCGCCAGGCACGGCCGGGGCGCCACACCGTCAACCTCTCGCCGGAGAACGTCTCGCTGCCGCAGGGTCTGCGCGTGGCCTCGATCCAGCCGAGCTCGGTGGAGGTCACGCTCGACCGCCTGGTCAGCCGCGAGCTCCCGGTGGAGGCCGACGTGCGCGGCGAGCCCTCGGCCGGCGCCACCCGCGGCGAGGTCGAGGTGGTGCCGCCGACGGTCACCCTCACCGGCCCCGAGTCGCGGCTCGCGGACCTCACCTCCCTCTCCACCGCGACCGTCTCGCTCGACGGCCACGCGCTCTCCTTCGAGGAGAGGGTGCCGGTCGTCGTGCCCGACGACATCGCCGTCCGCGACGTCGACCCCTCGCAGGTGCTCGTCCGCGTGCCGCTGCGGGTGGTCGAGCCGAGCTCTCCCGAGGGCCGGCCGCGCCGGAACGACCCCCGGCCGCCGCCCTGAGCCGTCGCGTCCACCGCCCCTTCGATCCGTCCCCCTCTCACCCACCGCCCGCACCGACGAGGCCCTCCGATGACCGCCACCGCTCCCCCGAAGCCCCGCCTGTTCGGCACCGACGGCATCCGCGCCCCCTTCGGCGAGCCGCGCGTCGTCCTCGGCGGCGACACCCGCGCCTCGAGCGCCGCCTCGGCCGCCTCGGAGAGCTTGTGGCCGTGGCGGTCGATCACATTGACGCCGTTGTCGGGCAGCGGGTTGTGGCTGGCC
>DATABP010000627.1:0-4039 GCA_036259515.1 Thermoanaerobaculia bacterium
GAGGCCGGAGAGGTCGGGGCTCGGGGCGGGCGGGGCGGCGGGCTCGGAGGCCGGCCGAGGGTCGGATTCGCCGCCGGGGTCCTCGCGGGCGAGCGGCAGGCGGACGAGGAAGGTCGAGCCGCGCCCCGGGCCGGCGCTCTCGGCCGCCGCCGAGCCGCCGTGGAGCTCGGCGAGGTGGCGCACGATCGCCAGCCCCAGGCCGAGGCCGGTCGAGCGCCGGGTGGCGCCGGAGTCCCCCTGCTCGAAGAGCTGGAAGAGCTTGGGCAGCGTCTCGGGATCGATCCCCTCGCCGGTGTCCTCGACGCGCACCTCGACGGCGTCGCCGTCGCGCCGCGCCTGGACCGTCACCCGCCCCTGGGCCGGGGTGTACTTGACCGCGTTCGAGAGCAGGTTCCACACCACCTGCTGCAGGCGGTCGGGGTCGGCGAGCACCGTCTCCTCCTCGCCGGTCGAGATCGCCTCGACGCGCACTCCCCTGGCCGCCGCGGCCGGGGCGACGGCGGCGAGCGCCGCCTCGACCACGTCGCCGATCCGCACCCGCCGCAGCTCCAGGCGGAGCTTGCCGGCGACGATACGCGAGATGTCGAGGAGGTCGTCGATCAATTGGGTCTGGGCGCGGGCGTTGCGTTCGATGACCGCCAACCCGCGCACCGCCTGCTCAGGCTGCACGTCGTCGCGCGAGGAGAGCAGCTGCGCCCAGCCGAGGATGGCGTTGAGCGGCGTGCGCAGCTCGTGGCTGAGCACGGACAGGAACTGGTCCTTGGCGAGGTTGGCGGCCTCGGCCTCGCGGCGTGCCGACTCCTCGCGGGCGAGCGCGCGCTCCTCGCGCCGGTCGCCGACGACCACCGCGCAGGCCCCCGGCCCCGCCTCCGGCAGCGGGGCGACCGACAGCCACGCCGGCACCCGGCCGCCGTCGGCCCCGGCGAGGTCGGCGGCGCCGCGCACAGCCCGCTCGCGGCCGTGGGCGAGGAGGCGCCGCACGGCGTCGCTCTGAACGGGATCGACCAGATCGAGGAGGGGCAGGCCGAGCAGCTCGCCGGCCCGCCGGCCGACGAGCGCCGCGAACGAGGGATTGGCGTAGCGGATGGCGCCGTCGGCGGCGGCGACCACGGCGCCTTCGGCCATCCGCTCGACGAACCTGCGGCCGGGCGGGTCCTGCGCCTCGTCCGCGTCGTCGTTCACCGGCTCGGCAGCCATCGCTCGTCGTCGCCTCGCGGGGCGGAGACGGACGCACGTAGACCCGTACGCCGAGGTCCTCCCGGTGTTCGGGTCCCGCGCGCGGGTGCTCCACTCCCCGCGATGCGATCTAGCAATTCCGATGCCGCGCCGCGGAAAAACGACGAAGGGGAGGCCGCCACGCGGGCGGGCCTCCCCTTCCAGGAGCGGACTGCGAGCGCGGGTCGGCTACTCGACCGGCGGCTCCATCTCGGTGCCCATGTCCATGTCGGTCCCGGTGCCCATGTCCATGTCGGTGCCCATGTCCATGCCGGTCCCCATGTCCATCGTCTCGTCGACCTCGACCGCGCCCTCTTCGAAGGTGGTCTCGATCTCGGTGCCGCCCTCCAACTCCTCCTCCTGCGAGGCCTCGCAGGCGGTCAGCGCCAGCGGCGCCGCGAACAGACACAGCAGGCAGAAGACGCTCAGGATCTTCTTCACGTTTCTCTCCCCTTTCCTCCTAGTTGTACAGGATTGGGAGCGATGGTAGCACACCCTCGCCCCTCACCCGCTCCCCGGGACCCACGCGGCCCCGCGGTGGCGGGGGAGGGTTCGGCCCGGGTGGCACCGGGAAGCGACCAAGCCCCCAGTGTAGTACCACCCGCCGATTGCCGCAAGGCGGCACCCTCGCTCAGCTCGACTCGTCCTCCTCGTCGCCGATGCTCACCGTCCCGTCGCCGTCCTTGTACGCGTTGAGCCGGTTGTAGAGGGTCTTGAGGCTGACCCCGAGCACGTCGGCGGTCTTCTTCTTGTTGCCCGCGTACTGCTCGAGCGTGGCCATGATCAGCCGCTGCTCCACCTCCGCGATCGAGGTGCCGACCGGGAACTCGAGCACCCGACGGGCGTCGTCGCCGCCCCCGATCCGCGACGGCAGGCAGTCGGGGGTGATCTCGTCGTCCGCCATGATGTAGGCGCGGTGGACGGTGTTCTTGAGCTCGCGCACGTTGCCCGGCCAGGGGTGCTCGCGCATCGCCTGCCGCGCCTCGGCGGTGAAGCCCTTCTCGGTGCCGTGGCGCTCGTTGAGGGTCGACAGGAAGTAGTCGGCGAGCAGATCGATGTCGTCGCCGCGCTCGCGCAGCGGCGGCATGACGATGGGGAAGACCGACAGCCGGTAGAGGAGGTCCTCGCGGAGCTTGCCCTCCTCGACCGCCTGGTGCGGATCGCGGTTGGTGGCGGCGAGCACCCGCACGTCGACCTCGACGGTCGAGTCGCCGCCGATGCGCACCAGCTCGCCGGTCTCGAGCACGCGCAGGAGCTTGACCTGGAGCTCGGCGGGCATCTCGCCGATCTCGTCGAGGAACAGCGTCCCCTGGTGGGCGCGCTCGAAGTAGCCCTTGTGGCGCTTGGCGGCGCCGGTGAAGCTGCCGCGCTCGTGGCCGAACAGCTCGCTCTCGATCAACGTCGGGGTGATCGCGCCGCAGTTGAGCGGCAGGAAGGCGTTCGACGAGCGGCGCGACAGGAGGTGGAGCGTCTGCGAGGCGAGGTCCTTGCCGGTGCCGCTCTCGCCGACGAAGAACACCGTCGCGTCGGTCGGCGCCACCCGCGCCATCTGCTTGTAGACCTGGAGCATCGCCGGCGAGGCGCCGAGCAGGAGCCCGAGCCGCCCCTGCTCCTCGGCGTCCTCGACCGGCGAGACCTTGGGCAGCGACGTCTCGGAGCGGCGGACGTCGGCGAGGATCTCCTTGAGGCGGACGACGTCGAGCGGCTTGGTCAGGTAGTCGGCGGCGCCGATGCGCAGCGCCTCGACCGCGCTGTCGACGTCGGCGTGGCCGGTGATGACGATCACCTCGGTGGGCACCTTCTCGAGCTCGCGCAGGAGCTCCATGCCGCTGCCGTCGGGGAGCCGCAGGTCGATCAGAGCGATGTCCGGCTGCTTGTGGAGCAGCCGCTCGCGGGCGTCGCGCAGCGTCGTCGCCGTGTTGGTGGTGAAGCCCTGGTTCTCGATCAGCTCGGCCAGGGCGTTCAGGAAGTTCGGGTCGTCGTCGACCGCCAGTGCGTGCGGCATGCGGCTCAGCTCTCCTCCGTCCGCGCGGCCGGCAGCACCAGCTCGAAGCGGAATCCGTCGTCCGGCGTCTCGACCACCTCGAGATCGCCGCCCAGGCGGCGGGCGGTGGCGCGGGCGACCGCCAGCCCGAGCGCGCCCTGCTCCGGCCGCTGCCGGGCGCCGGTGTCGTCCAGCGCGCGGCGCGCGGCCTCGGAGTCGAAGCCCTCGTCCTCGCCGTTCTCGATCCACAGCCGCACCGTGCCGTGCTCGCGCTTGCCGCCGACGATCACCGCGCCGCCGTCGGGCAGCCCGTCGACGGCGTGGGCGAGGAGCGCCAGCAGCGCCTGGCGCAGGTCCTCGGCCGAGCCGTGGACGCGGAGCTCGCCGTCCGGCAGCTCGAGGTCGAGGTCGACCTCCTGGCGGCGCGCCGTGGCGGCCACCATCTCGACCGCCTCGGGCACCTCGCGCGCCAGGTCGACGTCGCGCTCGGGGTAGACCGGCGGCGCCACTCCGGCGAGGAAGGCGTTGAGATATCGCGTCAGGCGGTGCGTCTCGTCCTTCATCACCCGCACGTAGCGCGGCAGGCGCTCGGCGTGGGGCGCCGTCGCCCCGGGCGAAACGGCATCCGCCAGCAACTCCAGGTTCACCACCATCGTGTTCAACGGTCCCCGCAGGTCGTGGGCCATCGCTCGGTAGAGGCGCGACAGGGTATGCATCTGGCTTGCCAGGCGCAGGTCGAAGGCGGCGTTCTCCGCCGCGTCGCCGTCGCGCACCAGGAGCAGATGTCCCTGGCCGTCGACCCGGCGCACCCGCACCTCGACGCGGCGCGCCTCGCCGGCG
>DATABP010000628.1:0-8824 GCA_036259515.1 Thermoanaerobaculia bacterium
AGGTCGAGCGCGTCGCCCGCGACCTCGCCGCCCGCCCGCTCGCCCTCGACCGCGGCTCGCACCGCTCGCGGCTCGCCGAGATCCTCGGCCGCGCCGAGCGCGCCACCGCCTACGAGCTGCTCGGCGTCGCCCCCGCCGCCGGCGCCGAGGAGGTGCAGGCGGCGTACGAGCGGCTGGCCCGGCTGGCCCATCCGTCCCACGCCGCGGCGCTCGGGCTGCGCGACGGCGACCGCCGGCTGTGGCGCCTCTTCGAGCTGGCGACCGCCGCGTCGCTCGCGCTCGCCGATCCCGAGCGCCGCCGCCGCTACGACGCCGAGATCGCCCCGCCGGCGGCCGCGCCGCCGCCCGAGCGTCGCGTCGAGGTCGCCCGCCAGCTCGCCCGCAGCTACTACGAGCGCGCCGAGGCGCTGGTCGACGCGGAGGACTTCCACTTCGCGATCGAGCTCCTGCACCAGGCGGTGCACACCCACCCGCGGCCGGAGTACTACGTGCTGCTCGGCCGCGCCCAGGCGAAGAACCCGAACTGGCTGCGCCACGCGATGGACAGCTACCGCCGCGCCCTCGACCTCGGCGCCGACGACGCCCGCACCTCGGTCGCCCTCGGGCGCCTGTGCGAGGAGATGGACCAGCGCGAGGAGGCGCTCCGCCACTACCGCGCCGCTCTCGCCCGCGACCCCGGCGAGACCGAGGCGCGCGCCGGCCTCGCCCGGCTGACCGTCGCCGGTTGACGAAGAGGGCCGGGCCCCGGACGGCGGGGCCCGACCCGATGCGCCCTGCGTCGCCTCGCCTTACGGGCAGGTGTCGAAGGCGGCGGTGTCCTGGATCGGCTGGAACGCCGTCCCCTGGGGGTTGAAGTAGGTGTTGGTCCGCGGCACCGAGGTGTCGGTGACCTCGAGGGTGACCTCGACGTTGGTCAGGCCGGCGGCGAAGAACCAGAAGCGGTCGTTCACCGGGCAGGCGGCGAGGAGCTTCGCCACCACCTCGATGTTGGCGGCGTCGAAGAACCAGAAGTAGCCGCTGTCGGAGGTGAGCTGGACGGGCTGGCCGAAGCCGGAGTCGGAGGCGGTCTCCCAGAAGGCGCGCACCTCGAAGCGGCCGCCCTGGAGGCACAGCGCGTCGGCCGGGCAGGCGAGGTCGGCGAGGGCGGCGAAGAGGTTGCCGAGCAGCGCGTCGTTGTCGTGGCCGAAGTCGAAGTCCGCGCCGGCGGTGAGGTTGTTGTCGCTGATCAGGTCGACGTCGGCGAGGAAGAGCACGGCGCCCTCGCCGTGGTCGTCGATGGCGATGACCGGCAGCCCTCCCGCGTCCTCGGCCAGCACGACGGCGCCGCCCAAGGCGGCGAAGCTGCCCTGGTTGCCGAACAGCCCCAGCGCCTGCGCTTGGCCGAAGGGGCCGTCGAAGAGCGGGTGGGTCTCGAACCCCGCCGCCGGGCCGGCCGGCTCGACGGAGACGGCGCCGAGGGTGACGCCGAGCTCGTTGCAGACGGCGTCGTGGCCGGTGTCGTCGCAGGTGGCGATCAGCAGCCCGCCGTCGGCCACCCAGTTCTCGAGCGCCGACAGCTCCGCCGCCGACAGCGTGCCGTCGGGGACGTAGCCGACGAAGAAGACGTCGAACTGCGCCAGGAGCGTCTCGGTCAGCGGGGCGGAGACGTCGGTGACGTCGATGCCCTCCGGGATGGTGCCGCCGGTGCCGAAGTTGACGGCGTTCTCCAGCTTGGCGCGGGTGCTCTGCATCTCGAAGCCGTCGAGCGTCCAGTCCCCGACGCGGGAGGTGGCGATGCTGCCGACCTCGAGGGCGGCGGCGGGGACGGCGAGGGAGAGGACGAGGAGGCTGGCGGTCAGGGCGACGGAGGGGTGTCTCATGGGGCTCCTGTGCGGGCGCTCGGGCCCGCGGAAGTTGACCTCGATTTCGGCGCGGAACGTGGAGAGACGTTACGCAGGCCGCCGGCGGGCCGTGAGCGAAATGCGTGCCGCCTCGCTTCGGTTGTCGTCTTCGCCGGAGAGCCTCAGGCAGTCGCCGGGCGCCCGCAGGGGCGCCGGGAGGAAAGTCCGAGCTCGCACGGGCCGCATGCTCGCCAACGGCGAGGCGTCGCGAGGCGACGGAGAGTGCAACAGAGAGCAGACCGCCGACCGGCGGGCGCCTCGGCGCCCGGTCCGGGGCAAGGGTGAAAGGGTGCGGTAAGAGCGCACCGCTCCACCGGCGACGGTGGGGGCACGGTAAACCCCATGCGGAGCAAGACCGAATAGGGGAGTGGCTCGCGCGGGCCGCCCGTCCCGCCCCGGCCGCGAGGCCGGGCCGACTCCCGGGTAGGTCGCTGGAGGCCGTCGGCAACGGCGGCACTAGAGGAATGACCGCCACCTCCGCCTCCGGGCGGAGGAACAGAACTCGGCTTACGAGGCTCTCCGGCCTCGTGTTCTAGGCGGGCTGGACCAGCCCCCCTCGCCCGAAGAAGCGTCGTTCTTCGGGCTCACCCTCGAGTCCGGCTTCGCCGCGGGCCCTTGCGGGCCCGTGGTCGCCGGCTGCGCCGGCTCCTCCGGTTCGACCGGCTCACGGCGCCGCGACGGAGCAAGTCCTCGCGGGCACGCGGCGCTGTGATTGCATAGGCTTGCGCGCGTGACGACGGCGGAGCTGTTGCCCTCGGCCCCCCTCGGGGCGGTCCTGCCGCCGCCGGTGCGCGCCGGCGACCGCGTCGGCGTCGCCGCGCTGTCCGGGCCCGCCGATCCCGGCCGGCTGGAGCGCGGCCTCGCCGCCCTCGCCGCGCTCGGGTTCGAGCCGGTGCCGGCGGAGAACGTCGCCCACCGCGCCGGGCTCTTCGCCGGCGACGACGTCGCCCGCCTCGACGGCTTCCACCGCCTCGCCGCCGATCCCTCGATCCGCGCCATCCTCTTCGTGCGCGGCGGCCACGGCGTGCTGCGCCTCCTGCCGCGGATCGACTGGGACCTCCTCGCCGCGCATCCCCGCGCCTACGTCGGCTACTCGGACCTCACGCCGCTCCTGCTCGAGGTGGTGCGCCGGCTGGGGCTGGTCGCCTTCCACGGCCCGATGGTCGCCGCCGACCTGGCGCGCGGCCTCGACGAGGTGGAGCGGGGGAGCCTCGTCGCCGCGCTGGCCGGCGAGTACCCGGCGGAGATCGCGGTCGAGATGGCGGAGGAGGACCGGGTGGGGCCGCCGCTCTCCGGGCCCCTCCTCGGCGGCTGCCTGTCCCTGGTCACCGCGCTCCTCGGCACTCCCTATGCGCCGCGGCTCGACGGCTCGATCCTCTTCCTCGAGGACGTCGGCGAGCCGCTCTACCGTCTCGACCGCATGTTGACCCACCTCGGGCTCTCCGGTAGTCTGGATGCCATCCACGCCATGGTCTTCGGCCAGATCGGTTGCCTCGACGCCCCGGCGCAGGACCCGGCCGGCTGCATCCGCCCGCTGCGGCAGGGGCTGGCGCGCTACCCGTGGCCGGTCGCCTGGGGCCTCCCCGCCGGCCACCGGGCGCCCAACCTGACCTTGCCGCTCGGCCTCGCCGCGACGCTCGATCCCGCCGCCGGCCGGCTGCTGCTGGGAGGAGCGCGGTGACCGCCCGGGCCGCCGTCGCCCCGCAGCGGGACCACCGCCTGGAGGTCCCGGCCGGCGACTACGTCTTCCGCGAGGGCGACCTCGGCACCGAGATGTTCATCGTCCACGAGGGGCAGATCGAGATCAGCAAGCGGATCGGCGGCGAGGACAAGCAGCTCGCCGTGCTCGAGAAGGGCGACTTCTTCGGCGAGATGTCGCTCCTCGAGGAGCTGCCGCGGGCGGCCTCGGCGCGCGCCGTCACCGACGCCAAGCTGGTCGAGATCAACGGCTCGACCTTCGACCGCATGCTGCGCAACAACCCGGAGATCGCGGTGCGCATGATGCGCAAGCTCTCCCGCCGCCTGCGGCAGACCGACGAGCTGCTCCAGCAGACGCTGGGCACCACCGAGACCGAGGCCTCGGCCGGCATCCCGCTGCCCGACCGCCAGCGCCCGCTCGGCGAGGAGGTGCTGGTGCACGAGAAGTCCGGCATGGAGCTGCGGCTCTCGGCCAGCTCGGAGACCACCCTCGGCCGCAAGGACCCGGTGACCGGCATCTACCCCGACGTCGACCTCACGCCGCTCGACCACCAGCGCTCGATCAGCCGCCGCCACGCCAAGATCTACCGCCGCGGCGACCGCTTCTTCCTCTGCGAGGACATCGGCACGATGAACGGCACCTTCGTCAACGGCGAGCGGCTGGAGACCGGGGTGCCGGCCGAGGTGCGGAACGGCGATCGCGTGCGCTGCGGGGTGGTCGAGCTGGTCCTCCGCGTCGGGGGTTAGCTCCCGCTTGCAGCTCGACCTCGACCCGCCGCTCGAGTCGCTCCCCGGCGTCGGGCCGGCGCGGGCGCGGGCGCTCGCCGCCGCCGGTTTCGAGCGGCTGGGCGACCTCCTCTTCCACGTGCCGCTGCGCTACGAGGACCGGAGCACGTTGCGCCGGCTGGCCGACGCGGCGGCGGGGGAGGCGGCGACCTTCCGGGGGCGGCTGGGCGCTCTCCGCCCGGTGCGGGTGCGGCGGCGCGGCATGACGCTGGTGCGCGGCGTCCTCTCCGACGGGAGCGGCGAGCTCCCGGTCGTCTGGTTCAACCGGCCGTACCTGGCGGCGCAGGTCGATCCCGACGCCGAGTACCTGCTGCACGGCCCGGTGCGCGAGAAGGCGGGGGCGCTCGAGCTCCTCAACCCGAGCTGCGAGCGCGCCGGGGCGGCGGTGCACAGCGGGCGGGTGGTGCCGGTCTACGGCGGCGTCGGGGTCCTCGGGGCGGCGCTCGTGCGCCGGCTGACACTGGCGGCGGTGGCGGCGGTCGATCCGGCGCGGAGCGTCGCCGACCCGCTGCCCGCCGACCTCCTCGCGCGCCACGACCTGCCGCCGCTCGGCCGCGCCCTCGCCGAGCTCCACGCCCCCGGCGCGACCGGCGAGGCGTTCGACGCCGAGACCTGGAACCGCCGCCGGAGCCGCCCCCACCTGCGGCTGATCTACGGCGAGCTGCTCGACCTCCAGCTCGCACTCGCCCGCCTGCGCCGGCGGGCGGCGGCGCGGCCGCAGCCGTTCCGCGTCGTGCTCGACGCGCGGGTGCGGCGGGCGGCGCGCGCGGTGCTGCCCTTCCGGCTGACCGGCGCCCAGAAGCGCGCGCTGGGCGAGATCGCCGCCGACCTCGCCCGCCCGGAGCCGATGCTGCGCCTGCTCCAGGGCGACGTCGGCAGCGGCAAGACGATCGTCGCCGCGCTGGCTCTCCTGGCGGCGATCGAGAACGGCCTCCAGGGCGCCTTCATGGCGCCGACCGAGCTCCTCGCCGAGCAGCACTTCCAGGGGCTCTCGCGCCTCCTCGGGCGACGCTATCGGGTGGCGCTCCTCACCGCCTCGGCGCCGGACGCGGCGGAGGCGCGGCGGCTGCTGGCGGCCGGGGAGATCGACCTCGCCGTCGGCACCCACGCGCTGATCCAGGAGGGCGTCGGCTTCCGGCGGCTGGGGCTGGCGGTGATCGACGAGCAGCACCGCTTCGGCGTCGAGCAGCGCCGGCGGCTCCAGGAGAAGGGCGCCTGCCCCAACCTCCTGGTGATGACCGCGACCCCGATCCCCCGCTCGCTGGCGCTCGCCGTCCACGGCGACCTCGACCTCTCGGTGCTCGACGAGCTGCCGCCGGGGCGGCGGCCGGTGGCGACCGAGCTCCTGCCGGCGCGGCGGCGGCCGGAGGTCTACCGCCGGCTGGCCCGCGAGCTCTCCGCCGGCGACGGCCGCGCCTACGTCGTCTTCCCGCGCATCGAGGCCGACGAGGCGGGGGCGGCGGCGTCGCTCGAGCGGCACGGCGAGGAGGTCCGCCGCTGGCTGGCGCCGCTGCCGGTCGCCTTCCTCCACGGCCGGATGAGCGCCGCCGTCCGCGAGCGCACCGTCGCCGACTTCGCCGCCGGCCGCTGCCGCGTGCTGGTGGCGACGACCATCGTCGAGGTCGGCGTCGACGTGCCGGAGGCGACGGTGATGGTGATCGAGAACGCCGACCGCTTCGGCCTCGCCCAGCTCCACCAGCTCCGCGGCCGGGTGGGGCGCAGCGCGCGACCGTCGCGCTGCGTGGCGATCCACGGCCGCCCGTCCACCGAGGCGCGCCACCGCCTGGCGACCTTCCGCGACACCACCGACGGCTTCCGCATCGCCGAGGAGGACCTCCTGATCCGCGGCCCCGGAGACGTCCTCGGCACCCGCCAGGCGGGGTTGCCGTCGCTGCGCGTCGCCGACCTGGTGGCGGACGGACGCTGGCTGTCGCGGGCGCGGGAGGACGCCCGGGAGCTGGTCGAGCGGCTCGAGGAGCCGGAGCTGGCCGGGCTGCGGCGCCGGGTGGAGGCGCCGGCCGAGCGGGCGGCCGGGTGGGCGGGCGGGTGAGGGGAGACGAGACGCTCCGCGTCCTCCTCGTCGCCAACACGCTCCCTCCGGCGGACGTCTCGGGAGTCGGCGAGCAGGTGCTCCAGCTCGCCGCGGGGTTGCGCGCGGCCGGGGAGGAGGTGACCGTCCTCGGCCGCGGCTCCGGCGGCGCGCGCGGGCCGAAGGCGTTCTTTCCCCTGACGATCGTGCCCGCGGCGTTCGCGGCGCTCCTGCGGCTGCGGCCGCACGTCGTCCAGGTCCACGAGTCCGACGGCGCGCTCGCCGCCCTGCTCGTCCGCCTGCTGCGCCCGTTCCTCCGCCCGCGGCCGCGGCTCGTCGCCCTGCTCCAGGTCAGCTATCGCGAGGAGCGGCGGGCGGTGCGGCGGCTGGTGGCGCCGGACGGCACGGTGCTGGGCCGGCCGGGGGCCGTCGAGCGCCGCTTCCGCCGCTGGAAGGCGCCGCTCCAGATCGCCCTCGGCACGCTGGCCGCCCGGCTCGCCGACCGCGTGCTGGCGCCGAGCGCGGCGACCGCCGCCGAGGTGGCGCGCGACTACGGGGTGGCGGCGGTCGGGGTGCTGCCGAACGTCACCGGTGGGCTGCCGGTGCCGGTGGCGGCCGTCCGGGCGCCTGCCGAGCTGCCGCCCGGCTACCTCCTCTTCGTCGGACGCCTGCGCATCCGCAAGGGCGTCGAGGTGCTCCTCGCCGCGCTCGACCTGCTCCGCCGGCGGCGCGAACCGGAGGTGCCGCTCCTGGCGATCGCCGGAGACGGCGAGCACCGGCCGGCGCTCGAGGCCGCCGCCGCACGCCTGGGACTCGAAGACTCCGCCGTCCGCTTCCTCGGCCGCGCCGACGCCGCGCGCGTCCGCGCCCTCCTCGCCGGCGCCCGCGCCCTCGTCGTCCCCTCGACCTACGAGGGCATGCCGCTGGTGGTGCTCGAGGCGATGGAGGCGGGCGTGCCGGTGGTGGCGAGCCGGGTCAGCGGCATTCCGGAGGTGGTGGTGGACGGCGAGACGGGCTGGCTGGTTCCTCCTGAGGATGCATCCGCGCTGGCTGACGTGCTCGTCGAGGCGGTCGCCGACCCGGCAGAGGCTGCTCGCCGAGGAGAAGCCGGCCGGGGGCGTGTCGAGCATCTCTACCGGCCACGGAACGCGGCGGAGAGATGGCGCCAGGTCGTTGGAATCGACCGGCGAGCGGTATAGTTTCTATACACTAGGCGCGCGATGGAGTTCGAGTACGACGAAAGGAAGAGCAAAGCGAATCGCGCCAAGCACGGGATCGACTTCGTCAGGGCGCAGGAGCTGTGGCTGGATCAGAGTCGGATCGAGGTCCCGGCACGTTCCGTGGAGGATGAGCCGCGGTCGTTCCTTTTCGGCATGATCGACGGCAAGCATTGGTCGGCCGTGTTCACCAAGCGCGGAGACTCCATCCGGATCATCTCGGTCCGCAGGTCACGCGACGAGGAGGTGAGGATCTATGAAGGCTGAGGAGCTCGACGAACGGTTCGATCGCGGCGAGGACATCACCGATCTCCTCGACCTGGCGCAGGCGCGCCGGCCCGGCGAGGAGCAGCGGCGGGTGAACGTCGATTTCCCCGTGTGGATGATCGAGAGGCTCGACCGCGAGGCGAGGCACCTCGGAGTGACTCGGCAGTCGATCATCAAGATGTGGCTCGCGGAGCGGCTCGAGAAGCGGGTGGCGTGAGCAGCCGTTCCTCGTCGCCCGCCGCCATGCCCTTCGAGCGCTCGATCCTGGTCGTCGCCGTCCTCGCCACCGTCGCCTTCGCCGGTGCCGGGATCTACTCCTTCTTCGATCCCGGGCTCGACGAGCTGCGGACCCACGTGCTCCTCACCCTCGCCGCCGTGCTCCTCCTCGTCTTCCCGCACCTGTGGACGGCGATCTACCTCGCCGCCACCGGCCGCGCCATCCGCCGCGAGATCGCCGCCGGCCGCGGCGAGCCGGCCGCCGCCGCCGAAGCCCGCCGCCACCTCGTCCGCGCCCTGCCGCCCCTCCTCCTCGCCAGCCTCGCCGCCTGCGCCACCGTCGCCCTCGGCCAGGGCATCCTCGCCGGCACCACGCGTCCGTGGCACCACCTCATCGCCTTCGCCGTCACCCTCGCCCTCCAGCTCTGGGCCCTCCTCACCGAGTACCGCACGCTCACCGCCAACGCCCGCCTCCTGACCCGACTGGACATCCCGACCTGAGCCCGTTCAGGACTTCGCCGACCGTCGCGCGGACGCCAGATCTGTGTTCGGGGGTTTTCGTCTCCTCTCCTGGGGTTCGCGAGCGCCCACCGGAGCGGAGGCGGGGCGGCGCGGCGGCCGGGGCCTTGGAGAGACGCGCTCGATAGCTTTCCGGGCTTTGCACGCCGCCGACGCGCGTCTCGATAAGCGGCGCGCATCCTCCCCGTCGTGCACAGGAAGCGCCGCGTGGC
>DATABP010000629.1:0-2182 GCA_036259515.1 Thermoanaerobaculia bacterium
GTCGACGCGCCCGCCGGCGGCCGCCACGGCACCGCCGAGCTGACCGTCGAGCGCCTCCCCGACGACGCCGGCGGGCCGCTCCTCTTCCTGCGCGGCGGCGTCTTCGACGAGGAGCGCGACAACGGCACCCGGCTCCAGGTCAACGCGACGACCGTCCGCCACGCCGCCGCCGGCGCCGACTGGACCACCGGCACGGGCGGCCTCACCCTCCGCGCCTGGGGCGCCGACCACGACTTCTTCCAGACCTTCACCGCCGTCGCCGACGACCGCGCCAGCGAGCGGCTGGTGCGCGAGCAGCGCGTGCCGTCCGAGGCGCTCGGCGGCAGCCTGCGCTGGACGCGGGCGGCGGGCGGGCGGCACACCTGGGTCGCCGGCGTCGAGGCGGAGCGGACGGAGGGGGTGAGCCGCGAGCGCGGCTTCCTCGCCGGCGGCGCGGTGACGGACTCCGCCGCCGGCGGCCGCCAGCGCGCCGCCGCCCTCCACGTGGAGGACGTCGCCGTCCTCGGCCCCCGCCTCTCACTCGCCGCCGGCCTGCGCTACGACCGCTGGGAGGACGACCCCGCCGCCGGCGGCGCCGTCCGCGACGCCGACCTCCTCTCGCCGCGCCTCGCGCTGCGCTGGCAGCCGCGCCCCGCCTGGGGCGTCACCGCCGCCGCCTACCGCTCGTTCCGCGCCCCGACCCTGAACGAGCTCTACCGCGGCTTCCGGGTGGGCGACGTGGTCACCGAGCCGAACGCCGAGCTCGCCGCCGAGCGGCTGACCGGGGCCGAGGTCGGCACGGTGTGGACCCCCGCCGCCCCGGGCCGACCCCGCCTGCGCGGCACCGCCTTCTGGATGGAGGTCGACGATCCGGTGGCGAACGTCACCCTCGACGCCGGCCCCGACCTCATCCGCCGCCAGCGCCGGAACCTCGGCCGCACCCGCTCGCGCGGCGTCGAGATCGAGGGCGAGGCGGCGTGGGGCGACGGCTGGCGCCTCGCCGGCGGGCACCTGTGGAGCGAGGCCGAGGTCGTCGACTTCCCCGCCGACCCGGCGCTCGAAGGCCGTCGCGTGCCGCAGGTCCCCGAGCACCAGGGCGCGCTGGCGCTGTCGCGGCAGGGCCGCCGCGCCGCCGCCGCGCTCGCCGCCCGCTGGTCCAGCCGGCAGTTCGACGACGACCGCAACCTCCTGCCGCTCGGCGGCTTCGTCGTCGTCGACCTGCGCCTCGCCTGGCGCCCGCGCCCGGCGCTCGAGGTCTACGCCGCGGCGGAGAACCTGCTCGACGAGGAGGTCACCGTCGGGCGGACGCCGCTGCGCACCGTCGGCGCGCCGCGCCTGGTGCGGGTGGGACTGCGCTGGCGAAGGGGCGGCGACGGCCGTCCGGAGGGGACGCCGGCCGCGACGGCGACCGACCCCTAGGCCGGCGGCGGCGCGGCCGCGGCGCCGTCAGGCGGCGTACCGCTCGAGGAGCTTGAGGTTGCGCCGGTTCGCCTTGAACACGAAGTCGAAGGCGTCGCCGACCACCGGCACCGAGCCGACCACGCTGTCGAGCCAGAGGTTGAAGAGCATCTGGCCGAGGACGCGCACCGGCACCCGCAGCCGCACCGCCTCGAAGAAGACGGCCGAGCCGATCAGCATGCCGAGGATGTCGCCGACCGCGGGGATCATGCCGATCAGGGCGTCGAGGCCGAAGCGGAAGCGGGTGCCGGGGACGGCGAAGCTCTGGTCCATCACCTCGACCAGCCGGCGCACCAAAGGCGAGATGCGCCGCCGGCCACTGCGCGGAGAACTGGAGGATTCGCTCACGGCGGGCGAGAAATGCAAGAGCGGTGCACGCTGTTCTCCCCCCGGTCGGCGCCCGCCTTGCCGCCCCCGGGGCGGCGGCGCTAAGATACGCCGTCCGCGCCCTCCGGGCGCGTTCCGAGGCAGTTCCGGCAACGAGGCAGTTTCGGCAACACAGTGGGGCAGTAGCTCAGCTGGGAGAGCACCACGTTCGCAACGTGGGGGTCGAGGGTTCGAATCCCTTCTGCTCCACCACTTCTCCTCCTTCCGTCTCACCGCCCCGGCCCCGTCGTCCGAGGCGCCCGCCGGCGAGCCGCGCCGGCCGCGGATGCCTCGCGGCATCCGCGGCGGCGGGCTCTCGTGCCTCTCGGCGGCCCGTGCGGCTAGACGCCGCGGCCCGGACCCTTCGGCTCGGTCGGGG
>DATABP010000630.1:0-1857 GCA_036259515.1 Thermoanaerobaculia bacterium
AGGAGGAGGGCGGCGGAGACGGCGAGGCGGGCCCGGCGCATGGGCGCCGATCGTCTCACAGGGCTCGCCGCGACGAGCGCCGGCGGGCTCAGGCCACCCGCTCCTCCTCCGGCGACCACCCGGCGCGCTCGAGCTGCCGGCGCCAGGCGCGGATGGCGGCGACGGTCACCGTCTCGGCGGCCACCGCCTGCTGGAACAGCGCGAGGGCGGCCAGCGCGTGGTCGGTCAGGCCCTCGGCGGCGAAGAGGTCGCGCATCACGGCGGCGACCTGCCGCAGCTCGGCGGTGCGGCCCTGCTCCAGGTAGAGGGCGGCGAGGTCGAGGGAGACGAGGGCGGCGTGGAAGCCGTCGCCGACCTCGACGTAGTGCTCGCGCACCTCCAGGAACCGTTCCTCGGCCGCTTCTGCGCGGCCGAGCCCGGCGGCGATCTGCGCGATCATCCAGAGCTCCAGCGGCCTCGACCAGGCGTCGCCGTGCCGACGGTAGACGGCCTCGTGCTCGGCGAGCAGCGCCTCGGCTTCGTGGAACCTCCCGTCGTCGCACAGGGCCAGCGAGAGGTTCGACAGCGCGCAGAGGAAGAGGTGCGGGCTCTCCGCCGGGTCGAGGTGGTCGAGGGCGCGGCGGTAGATGCGCACCGCGTCCGCCAGCTCGCCCGACCAGCGCTCGACGATGCCTCGCTTCAGCGCGATCTTGGCGACCCCCGTGAGATCGCCTTCGAGACGGTAGAAGAGCTCGGCCCGACGCAACAGCTCCCTCGCCTCGCTCCACTCCTGCCGGTTCATGCGGAGCGAGGCCTCGAGGCTCGCCACCTCGGCGAGCACCGCCGGATCCTCGACCGGCGATCGCGCGATCTCGGCCCGCAGGTCGGCGAAGGCGCGATCGGCGTCGCGGATGCGGCCGGCGACGCGCAGGGCGTTGGCGCGGCACGCGGCCGCGTGGAGCTGGATCGTTCTCGCCCACTCCTGGCCCTGGGCACCCGGAATCCACAGCACGGCGAGCGGCACGAGGTCGGCCAGGGCGGCCGCCTCCTCCGGGTCGGTGCGGCCGAGCCTCCGCGCGTCCTCGAGCAGCAGCTCGGCGAAGGCGCGCGAGCGGAAGCGGCTGCGGGCGGTGCGAATGCGCTCCGCGCGTTCGCCGGCCGGCAGGCGACGCAGGACGCGGAGGTCGGCGCGCGCCCGCTTCTTCTCGGCCCGCACGCGACGCGCCCAATCGCGCGCCTCGTTCTCCAGCTTGTCGAGCGCTCCCACGTACCGCGGATCGGGCAGCGCGGCGCGCAGGCCGGCGAGGTCGCAGGCGGGGGCCTGCCCGCCCGCCTCGTCGGACACCAGCATCTCCGCGGTGGAGGTCAGCTCGTCCACCAGGAGCGCCAGTGCCGATCGGCACTCCGGACACTGCTCCGCCAGGTGACCGATGAGGCTGCGCAGCGCCTGCTGCGCGGACAGCTCACCACGGATGAACTCGTTCAGGAACTCGAAATCGACGTGGCGCATGCGGCCCCTCCCTCGGTCTCCCTCTCGTTAGCCCTCCCCCTCTAAGTGGCCGCAGCGGGGGTTTCGTAGACAAGCGACGGGAGCGATGGGAGGGTCCGCCTCGCGATCTCAGGCCCGACTAACCATCGGGGTCCCAGTCGTTCTTGGTCTCGTCGTCCCCTTCGCCCTCGTTTCCGCTCTGGTTCTGGTCCCCCAGCGGATCGAGCAGGTCGACCGTGGGCGTCGAGCCGTCGTCCTCGGGGGGCGCCGGCACGCCGTCCTCGGAGGCCGCCGTCGACCAGCCGACGAACGGCAGGCGCTCGGCCAGCCAGGACACCGCGCCTCGCCACCACGCGGGCTGCCGGCCGGCCGTCTCGCCCGGGGCGGCC
>DATABP010000631.1:0-1502 GCA_036259515.1 Thermoanaerobaculia bacterium
CCGCCGCGGTGCTCGCCGAGGACCCGGACGACCTGCCGTCCGCGTCGAGCCGGTAGATCAGCGCGAACGGCAGGTCGTCCGGGTCCTCGGCGAGCACCGCGGCGGCGATCCGGCACGCCTCGGCCACCGTCGCCGACTCCCGGGTGCGCGCCGCCAGCGCCTGGGTGGTGCGCAGCCGCCGCTCTCCGAGCACCCGCTCGGTCGTCTCGGTGACCGTCACCAGGACGCCGCCCACCGAGCCGTCCTCCTGGCGGATCGGGCTGTACGAGAAGATGAAGTAGCACTCCTCGACGAACCCGTAGCGGTCGAGCGGCAGCAGGAAGTCGACCACGGTCGTGGGAGTGCCCTCCATCACGCCGTGGAACATCGGGCCGATGATGTCCCAGATCTCGGCGAAGGTCTCCCGCGTGCCGATCCCCATCGCCGCCGGGTGCTTGGTGGCGCCGAGGATCGGCCGGTAGCCGTCGTTGTAGAACTGGGTGAACTCCGGCCCCCAGGCGATGTACATCGGGAAGCCGGTCTCGAGCAGGATCGAGAGCGCCGTCCTGAGGCTCTGCGGCCACCGCTCGACCGGCCCCACCGCCGTCCGCGACCAATCGATCGAGCGCATGAGCGCCCCCATCTCCCCGCCGCCGCGGAGCACGGAGTCGACCGATCGGGCCTCCTCGACAGAGACGTCGCCAGGTGCGGCCACGTCGAAAGTATGACGCGGGGGGCGGGGGCGCGGCAACGCGGGACGAGCTCGCCATCCTTCGGCTTCGCAGCACCCCGGAACGGGACGAACGCGAGAAACGAGCCGTTCGCAGCACGTGCGAACGGCCCGTTCCGCGGCAATGCCGCGTTCGCACCGCGTGCGATGGCGACGCATCGCGCGACCGTGGCGTCCGCACCGGTGGCGAAGGCGACGCATCGCGCGGACGTCGCGTTCGCACCCGCGGCGAAGGCGACGCATCGCTCGACCGTGGCGTCCGCACCCGTGGCGAAGGCGACGCATCGCGCGGACGCCGCGTCCGCACCCGTGGCGAAGGCGACGCATCGCGCGAACGTCGCGTTCGCCGCCCGTCAGAATTCGCCGAATCGCGAGAACATCGCGTTCGCACCCCGGCGAGGAGGCGTCCTCGGGAGCCGAGAGGACGCCCACGCCGCGGGAGCTCGAGACCGGAGGCTCGCACCGTCCGGTTTTCGGAGGAGCTTCAGCAGGCTGCTAGCGTTCGGCGGATGCGCCGCGACCGCCTCGTCGATCCCACTCTCCGCCGCGCCACCGTCGCGCTCGCCGCCGCCCTCGCCGCCTGCGCCGCCGCACCCGCGGCGCCTTCGGCGAGCGCTCCGCCGCTCCGCATGGCGATCACCCTCGACGACCTGCCGGTGGCGCCGCCGGAGCGGCACGATCTCGCCGAGCAGACGGCGATCACCGAGGGCCTCCTCGCCGCCCTCGCCGAGCACCGGGTGCCCGCCGTCGGCTTCGTCAACGAGGGGCGGCTCGAGGTCGGCGGCGCGGTCGA
>DATABP010000632.1:0-2889 GCA_036259515.1 Thermoanaerobaculia bacterium
CCGCGAGGCGCTCGACCGCCTCGCCGCGCTCCGCGCCGAGCTGGCGATCGAGCGCGTGGCGGAGCGCCACCTCGAGATGTTCCGGGAGCTCGGCTGAGCGCTGGTCGGGGCGGCGTGCGCGTCGCCTACTTCGTCCAGTCCCACCGCGCGCCGCCGCAGGTGCTGCGGCTGCTCGCCACGCTCCGCCGCGGCAGCCCGGACGCCCTCCTCCTCGTCGGCCACGACCCGACCGGCGAGCCGCTCGACCGCGGCGCGCTGGCCGCCCTGGGCGCCGACCTCTTCCACCCCGCCGAGCCGCCGCGCCGCGGCCGCTGGTCGCTCTTCGCCCCCTACGTGGAGGCGGTCGAGCGCCTCGCCGCCACCGGCGCCGACTACGACTGGCTGGTCTACCTCTCGGGGCAGGACTACCCGGTCGCGCCGCTCGCCGAGAGCGAGGGCCGGCTGGCGGAGAGCGACGCCGACGGCTACCTCACCTGGATCGACGCCGCCGCCCCGAGCGCCGAAGGGCGCCGCCGCCAGGGCCGGCTGCGCTACCTCTACCAGTACCGCGAGCTGCCGCGGCGGGCCGGGGCGCTCCGCCTGCTGCGGCGGGCGAACGGCCTCCAGCCGTGGTGGCACGTCCACCTCACCTACGGCCCGCTCCTCGGCGTCCGCGCCCGCGCCACGCCGTTCGGCCCGGCGCTGCGCCCCGCCTGGGGCTCGCAGTGGACGACGCTCCGCCGCGCCGCCGCCGAGGCGGTCGCCGCCGCCGCCCGCGGTCCGCTCGCCGACTGGTTCCGGCGCACCGTCTGCCCCGACGAGGCGTTCGCCCAGACCGTGCTGGTCTCCGACCCGCGCTTCCGGCTGGTGAACGACAACCTCCGCTTCGCCGACGTCGCCGGCGCCAGGGACGGCCATCCGCGCGTGCTGCGGCTCGCCGATGGCCCGGCCCTCGTCGCCGGCGGCTACGCCTTCGCCAGGAAGCTCGACCTGGCGGCCGAGCCGGCGCTCTTCGACTGGCTCGACCAGCGCGCGGGGAGGTGAGCGCAGCTCACTCCGGGACGCCGACCTCCGGGTCGATCTCCACCCTCAGCCGCCCGCCGGCGGCCACCGAGAAGCCGTCGCCGAAGCGCACCGAGCGGCCGGCGCGCAACACCAGCTCGCCGCTGCCGGCGACGGCGACGTTGGCGCCCACCGCGATGGTGCGGCACGCCTCGCGGGTCTGGGTGCCGAAGAGGAACAGGTTGGCGACCGTGAGGTGCGAGGAGAACGGGCAGACGCCAAGGGCGAAGTCGATGCCGCCGGTGACGGTGGAATTCGCCACCGGCACCGCCGTGCCGAGGGTGACGTCGCACGACGGATCGCAACCGAGGCCGGCGAAGAGCTGATCCTCGCGGTCTTGCCCGAACACGTCGGCCTCCGCGCGCACGAAGTAGAGGCCGGGGGCGAGCCCTCCGAAGTCGTACGCGCCGAAGCCGAAGAACGAGTCGACCAGGCTGCCGTCCTCCCGGTAGACCTCCACCAGGGCGTCGGCCGGCGCGCCGCTCTCCGCCGCCGTCACCTCGCCGGCGATGCGGCCGAACGAGTCGAGCGCGAAGTCGATCCCCGTCGTCTCGGTGGCGGTGGCGACGGTCACCGGCGTGCCGGCGGTGACCACGCACGACGGCTCGCAGGGCAGGTCGTCGTACAGCTCGTCGATCCATCCGAAGGTGGCGGTCCTCACGAAGTAGGTGCCCGGGGGCAGCGAAACGCGGTAGACGCCCAGCCCGTCGGTGAAGTCGAACGCCACGAAGTTCCCCTCGTGGTCGAGGATCATCACGTCCTCGAAGGAGATCGGCTGTCCGTCGGCCGCGCCGACCAGGGTGCCGGCGATCGTTCCCAGGCGATCGAGCGCGAAGTCGATCCCCGGAGTCGTCGAGCCCGCCGCCACCGTCACAGGCGTGCCGGCGGCGACGTCGCAGGTCGGCTCGCACGGCAGGTCGTCGTACAGCTCGTCGCCGTGCTGGCCGAAGAAGGTGCTCGTCGCCACCGTGTAGGTCCCCGGCGGCAGGTCGGTGACGCGGTAGAGACCGGTCGAATCGGTGCCATCGCTGCGCAGGAAGCTGCCCTGGTCGTCGAAGACGCGCACCGAGCTGGAGACCGGGTCGCCGCTCTCCGCGTCGGTCACCCGGCCTTCGAGCGAGCCGGCCGGCTCGAGGTCGAAATCGATGCCGTCGACGAGCCCGGTGCCGACCTCCACCGGGTCCCCTTCCTCCTCCGCGTCGCAGAAGAAGCGCGCGCAGGTCCGGTCCTCCCAGATCTCCGGCTGGAACGACGACGCGAAGGCGGTCAGGAACCAGGTGCCGGCGGGCAGCCCGGCGAAGAGGTAGCCGCCGTCGGCCGCCGTCGAGCGGAAGCCGAAGAAGAAGCCGTCGTCGTCGAAGAGCTCGACGTGGGCCTCGGCGATCGGCGTACCGGCCCCCGCCTTGGTCACCGTCCCGCCGACGCTGCCGGGTGGACGGGCGTCGGTGGTCAGGCGGAAGCTGCCGCTCGCGCCGGCCGCGCCGCTCACCCGCACCCACACCGTCTCGCCGGCGGTCATCTGGCGCTCGACCTGGGAGCCCAGGCTGATCCCCTCGTCGTCGCTGCAGGCGAGCTCGTGGTCGCCGCCGGCGTCGGGACAGGCGGAGTGGAGCGACAGGACGGTGTCCATCGCCGACCCGAAGGTGTTCCAGAGGACCACGCCGGCGCTCGCCGCGGTGAACGAATACCAGACGTCGGGCGCGGCATCCGAGGCGCCGCAGGTGGCGCCGCCGTCGTCGGTGGCGCCGGAGGTGCTGCCGTCGACGAAGCCGTCGGCGAGCGCGATCGCCTCGGCGCAGGCGTCGTTCGGGGGCGCCACCAGCGGCAACGCCTGCGGCGTCGGCGGCG
>DATABP010000633.1:0-3685 GCA_036259515.1 Thermoanaerobaculia bacterium
CCGGGACTCCGAGGAGATCGATCGCTTGACCGCCACCGCCCGCACCCGTCGTCTCGCGCCGCTCGCCCTCCTGGCCCTCGCCGCCGCCGCCCTCGCCGGCTGCGGCTACGCCCTCGTCGGCCAGGCCTCGAACATCCCCGCCGACGTCCAGCGCGTCTACGTGGCGCCGCTCGAGAACCGCACCCCGCGCAGCCAGGCCGACCAGGTGGTCACCCGCGCCATCGCCGACGAGCTGATCACCCGCCAGCGCTTCACCGTCGTCGGCAGCGCGGACGAGGCCGACGCCGTGCTCTCCGGCGCGGTGAGCGGCTTCGGCGTCACCCCGGTGAGCTTCGACAACCTCGGCCGCGCCACCGAGTACGAGATCTCGATCACCGCCGAGATGCTGTTCCGGCGGGTGGAGAGCGAAGAGGTGCTGTGGTCGAACCAGCAGTACGTCTTCCGGCAGAACTATCCGGTCGACGTGTCGGAGACCGAGTACTTCGACCGCGAGGACCTGGCGCTCCAGGAGGCCGCCGAGCGCTTCGCCGAGACGATGGTCACCGACCTCCTCGAAGGCTTCTGAGCGGCGGGGATCGCCGCCTCAGTCGTTCCGCTCGACGGCGACCTCGGGGTCGCCGAAGCGGTCCCGCCGCACCGTCACCCGCCACGGCCGGCAGCACACCTCGCAGTCGACCACCATCTCCCCGGCGAGGTCCGCCTCGACCACCATCTCCACCGACTCGAAGCACCACGGGCAGGTGACCCAGACGAGGTCGGTCACGCCGCCGCCCTCCGCCCTCACCCCGCCTGCCGCTCGGCGACCGGGGCGTCCTCGCAGGCGAGCTCCTCGCCGGGGTTGACGTAGCGGTCGGTCTCGAGGCGGTGCTGCTTGTCGTGGAGCTCGCGGTAGCGGCCGCCCAGGGCGTGGAGCTCGGCGTGGGTGCCGCGCTCGACGATCTCGCCGGCCTCGATCACCAGGATCTGGTCGGCGGCGCGGATGGTCGACAGGCGGTGGGCGATGACGAAGGTGGTGCGCCCCTGGCGCAGGCGGCCGAGCGCCTCCTGGATCAACTGCTCGCTCTCGGAGTCGAGCGACGAGGTCGCCTCGTCGAGGATCAGGAGGTCGGGGTCGGCGAGGATGGCGCGGGCGATCGCCACCCGCTGCCGCTGGCCGCCCGAGAGCTTGACGCCGCGCTCGCCGATCACCGTGTCGTAGCCCTGCTCGAAGCCGGCCACGAACTCGTCGCAGTGGGCGATCCTCGCCGCCGCCTCGACCTCCTCGCGGCTGGCGCCCGGCCGCCCGTAGGCGATGTTCTCGGCGATCGTGCCGTCGAAGAGGAAGTTGTCCTGCGTCACCACGCCGAGCCGCGAGCGGTAGTCGCGCAGGCCGACGGTGGCGAGGTCGCGCCCATCGACCAGGATGCGCCCCTCCCACGGCTGGTTGAAGGCGGCGATGAGGCCGATCAGCGTCGACTTGCCGGAGCCCGAGGAGCCGACCAGCGCGGTGGTCGTCCCCGCCTCGGCGTGGAAGGAGACGTCGCGCAGCACCGGCACGCCCTCCTCGTAGCCGAAGGTGACGCCCTCGAAGGCGACGTCGCCCGAGAGCCGCGCCAGCCGCCCGGTCACCTCCCGGCCTTCCTCCTCGGTCGGCTCGCGCATCAGCTCGCGGATGCGGTCGAGGCCGGCGAACGCCTCGGTGATCTGGGTGCCGATCGAGGCGATCTGCATCACCGGCGAGGCGAGGAGGAGGGTGAACGAGATGTAGGTGACGAGGTCGCCGAGCGTCATCGTGCCGGCGAGGATCGAGCGGCCGCCGACGATCAGCATGACCACCCCGACGGCGCCGAT
This sequence comes from Thermoanaerobaculia bacterium, assembly GCA_036259515.1. GTDB lineage: Bacteria > Acidobacteriota > Thermoanaerobaculia > Multivoradales > JBCCEF01 > DATABP01. Next base: position 1,831 of record DATABP010000633.1, read on the forward strand.
CACCACCGAGGCGAAGGCGCCCACCGCCGAGATGCCGGTGATCGTCGCCGCCACGTTGCGCAGCAGGCGGTGGACGCCGCGCGAGAAGACCATCTCCTCGCGCTTCTCGGCGGTGTAGACCTTGACGATGCGGATGCCGCCGAGCGCCTCGGAGAGCCGGCCGGTGACCTCGGCGTTGAGCTTGCCGCGCTCGCGGAAGATCGGCCGCAGCCGGCGGAAGGCGAAGGCCATCACGCCGCCGAAGGCGAGGAGCACGCCGAGGGTGACCAGCGTCAGCCGCCAGTTGAGCCAGAGGAGCACGGCGAGCGCGAAGGCGGCGGTGATGAAGCCGCCGACGAGCTGCACGAGCCCGGTGCCGACGAGGTTCCGCACCCCCTCGGCGTCGGTCATGATCCGAGAGATCAGGACGCCGCTCTTCGTCGAGTCGAAGAAGCGCACCGGCAGCCGCGCCACGTGCGCCTGCACCGTGCGCCGCATCTCGGCGATCGAGCGCTGGGCGGCGATCGACAGCACCTGGGAGAGCGCGAACGAGGTCGCCGCCTGGACCAGGGTGGCGGCGACGACGGCGAGACCGAGGGCGGTCAGGAGCTCGCTCGGGCTCATCCGCGACAGCGGCGCGGCGAGGCCGTCGAGCGGCGGCGGCAGCTCGACCGGCCGGCCGCCGACCACGTTGTCGATCAGGAACTTCGGCGTCGCCGGCAGCACCAGCCCGGCGATCCGCGAGACGACCATCAGCCCGAGGCCGAGCGCCAGCCGGCCGCGGCGCGCCCACATCAGCTGGCGCGCTTCGCGCCAGGCGCTGGAGAAGCGCACCTTGCCCTTCGACGGGGCCGCCCCCTCGCCGGCGCCCGGCCCCCGCGCCCCCACCTGCCGTCGTACCGTCCTCGCCTCCACGTGCCCTCCGGCCCTCTACAAGCCGCCGCGCCGGGACGGGTATTTCGCCGCCCGCTTCGCCACCCGCGCGGGCTCGCCGGCGGCGCCCGGCACGAAGCCTGTATCGTAGGCGCTCGCCCAAGGAGCCGAGACGACGATGAGGCCGATCACCGCCGCCGACCTGATGAACCCGGAAGTGCTCACCGTGCCCGGCGACATGCCGGTGCGCGACCTCGCCCGCTTCCTGGTCGACAACGACATCACCGGCGCGCCGGTGGAGGACGACGCCGGGCGGCTGATCGGCGTCGTCTCGGTGTTCGACATCGCGCGGCTCCTGGGCGAGGACGAGGACGACTTCGAGCTCGAGGAGCCCGACGAGCCGCCGGCCAACGGCGCCGGCGACGACGACGGGCTCGACGACGGCGGCGAGGACGACGACCTCCTGGTCGAGGACATCATGACCCCCTCGGTGTGGAGCGTCCCCGAGGAGGCGACCGTCCCCGAGGTCGCGACGCTGATGCTCAAGGAGCACCTCCACCGCCTGATCGTCACCCGCGCGGACGAGCCGGTGGGGATCATCTCGACCTCGGACCTGCTCGGCCTCCTCATGGACGAGGCGTAGCCGTTCGCGGTCGGCCGGCCCGCGCCGCCTGGCACGTCGCTTGCGCTTCCTCCCCGTCGTCATGTTGGACGACGTGAACCGAAGGAGAGCGAGCATGCACACCAACGTCGGACGGGTCGAGCGTTTCGTCTCCCTCGCCGGGGGCGCCGCGGCGCTCGCCGGCTTCCTGCGCCGCCCCTCGGCCGCCCGCCTGCCGCTGGCGGCGCTCGGCGGCGGCCTCCTCTTCCGCGGCGCCAGCGGCTTCTGCCCGGTCAACGCCGCGCTCGGCCGCGACTCCGCCCACGACGGGCTCGCCGCGGCGCACACCAGCGCCGCCGACGTGGTCTCCGACCGCCTGGCGGCGCGCTCCGTCCACGCCCC
>DATABP010000634.1:0-2150 GCA_036259515.1 Thermoanaerobaculia bacterium
GGCCGACCGGACGGTAGACGAGCTCCACCGTGCCCTCGCCGGCCGGCAGGCGGACGGCGAGGAAGCGGTCGTCGTGGGGCTCGAGGGCGAGGTCGGCGCCACCGTGGCGGGCCGTCCAGCCGCGGTCGTAGGTCTCCGAGACGACGAGCGTCGCCGGCTCCGCACAGCGCCAGTCGATCCTCCGCTCCGCCGGCCGCCACTCCCTCTCGCCGGCGGCGCAGCCGGCGGGAGCGGCGAGCAGTCGGGCGCGCGGCGTCGATCCCGGCCGCTCCCACACGCGGGCGTCGGGGCCGTCGTAGGCGAGGCGGGTCGCCGGCAACGGGGAGGGGGCGCCGGGGCCGGTGAGGAGCCAGCGGACGGCCAGCTCGTCGAGGATGCCCGGGTCCCAGCGGGTGACCGGGACGAAGTAGGTCGGGTGGCCGGCGCCGAGGGAGCGCGCGGCGTGGGCGGCGGTCCGGGCGGGGCGGACGGTGTCGTCGCCGCGGATGTCTTCCAGGCGGTAGACGGTGGCGGCGTTGGGGCGAAGCGCGGCGCCGGTGGCGATCACCCGGCCCTCCCGCGCCTGGAGGAAGCGGACCGCCGGCGTGGGCGGGAAGAGGTCCCGGCGCGACAGGCCGGGGTTGAGGCCGGCGTGGGCGGCGAGGAGGTCGGCGGCGACGAGGGCCGGCAGCAGCCACGCGACGCGGGGGCGGAGGCGCGAGGGCAGGAGGGGGGCCAGGGCGAGACCGAGGGCGGCCGCCGCCAGCCACCCCGTCCGCGCCGCCTGACCGACGACGAGCCCGCGCGCCGACCAATCGCCGGCGAAGCCGATCCAGGCGGCCGCGGCGAGGACGGCGAGGAGCGCCGCGCCGGAGACGAGGCCCCGGCCGCCGCCGCCCCGCCGCCAGCGGTCGAGCCCGGCGCCGGCGAGGAGCGCCAGCGCGAGGTCGACGGCGAAGAGCAGGCGGTGGTGGAGGGCGCGGTCGACCAGCGGCAGGGATTCGAGCAGGTGCCGCAGGCCGGGGAGCTGGTAGGCGGCGGCGAGGCTGAAGGCGAGCACCGCCGCCACCGCCGCCCAGCGCCGCCCCGCGCCGGAGTCTTCCGGCCTCCTCCGCCCCCACCTCGCCGCCCCGAGCCCGGCCACCGCCAGCGCCAGCGTCGCCGCCCCCGCGTAGACCGCCGTCGAGTTGGAGACGTACGGCCCCCACCAGGTCCCCTCGGCGGGGTTGCCGTAGAGGTCGGGGAACGCCAGCCGCAGCGGGAAGGTCAGGAGCACCCGCGCCGCCGGCAGGCCGCCCTCCGCCTCGGCCTGCCAGCGGCTGCTGTCGAGCAGCGTCACCACGAACGGCACCAGGTGGACGGCGGCGAGCCCGGCGCCGGCGAGCCAGCCGCCGAGGAGCCGCGCCCACGCCCGCGCCGCCCGCACCTCCGGCGCCGCGCCGCGCACCAGGAGGTAGAGCGCCGAGAGCATCGCCGTGTGGAGGCAGGTCTCGGGGTGGCCGGCGAGGAGCTGGAGGCCGGTCAGCGCGGCGAGCGGCGGCAGCCCCCACCTCCCCGCCGCCACCCGCTCGACGGCGCCGAGCACCCAGGGGGCCAGCGCCACCGCGCTGCCCAGCGGGTAGAGGAGGAAGGAGACCGGCATGCCGGCGAGCGGGAAGGCGAGGGCGGCGAGGACGGCCGCCGGCGGCGACAGCCCGAGCCGCCTCCCCCACCACCAGACGCCCATCCCGCCGATCGTCACCTTGAGCCAGGGGAGGAACAGCCAGGCGAGGCCCTCGGGCAGCGCCGCGAACAGCAGGTGGAGCGGGAAGAGCGGCGCCGACTGCCCGTTGCCCCAGAACGGCGCGCCGGCGTCCTGGAACGGGTTCCAGGTCGGCAGCCGCCCGGCGCGGAGCTCGTGGCGGGCGAAGAGGAGCCAGGGCTGGATCTGCCAGACGACGTCGGAGAGCGCCGGGTTGCCGGCGGCGGGGTCGAGGCGGCCCTGCCACGGCGGGTGGGCGCCGGCGATCGCCGCCGGGCTGGGGACGCCGTCGGGGATCGCCAGCGCCGGGGCGAGGAGCGCGGTGGCCGCCAGGCCGACGGCGAGCCAGGCCCAGCCGGCCGGCCGCCGGCGCGCCACCAGCGGCCCGGCGAGCGCCGCGGCGAGGAGCGCCGCCGCGGCCGGGCTCACG
>DATABP010000635.1:0-6473 GCA_036259515.1 Thermoanaerobaculia bacterium
ACGCCGCCAGCGGCAACGTGCAGTCCCCCCCGAACGCCGCCACCACCGCCCGCTCCGCCCGCGCCGCCGCCGCCGACTCCGCGTCCTCCATCGCCCGGCACAGCTCCGCCGCCGCCGACCCCGCCGCCACCTCCAGCGCCAGCGTGCCCTGCCCGGGGGCCGGCAGCATCTCCTCGGGCGCCAATGGATGGATCGGCAGCCCGGCCGGCAGCCGCTCGCCGAGCCGCGCCAGCCCCGCCGCCGCCAGCACCACGCCGGCCGCCCGCCGCTCGCGCCACTTGGCGAGCCGGGTGTCGACGTTGCCGCGGAGGGCCTCGACGACGAGGTCCGGCCGCAGCGCCAGGAGCTGCGCCCGTCGTCGCGTCGAGCCGGTGAGCACCAGCGCGCCGGCGGGCAGCGAGGCGACGTCCGCCGCCGCCTCGCTGACCAGAACGTCGCGCGGGTCCGCCCGCTCCGGGTAGGCGGCGACCGCCAGCCCCTCCGGCAGGTCGACCGGCAGGTCCTTGAGGCTGTGGACGGCGAGGTCGAGCGAGCCGTCGAGGAGGCCGCGCTCGAGCTCCAGGGTGAAGAGCCCCTTGCCGCCGACCGCCGCCAGGTCGCCGCGGTAGACGTCGCCGCTGGTCACCACCGGCACCAGCTCGACGGCCACCCCCGGCACCCGGCGCTCGATCTCGCGCGCCACCTGGCCGCTCTGGGCCAGCGCGAGCGCGCTCTTGCGAGTGCCGAGGCGGAGGGTGCGGACGGCGGCCGCCGGAGCGCTCATGCGCCGCCGCCGGTTCCGCCGCCGCCCTCGTCGTCCTCCTCGCCGAGGTGGAAGAGCTCGCGCACCAGGTCGAGCCGCTCGATCTCGTCGCCCTCGCCGGCGCGGCGGCCGCGCAGCCGGGTGGAGGGGTGGTGGAGGATCTTGCGCACCAGCGAGCGGGTCAGCCGGTCGAGGTCGTCGTGGGTCTCGGGCGGGAAGCGGCCGAGGGCGGCGGCCAGCTCGCGGCGGCGCACCTCCTCGGCCTGCTTCTGGAGGCGCGCCACCAGCGGCTCGGCGGCCAGCCCGCGGTACCAGGCGGAGAAGCGGGCCAGCTCCTGCTCGACGATCTCCTCGACCCGCGGCACCTCCTCGCGGCGGCGCCTGAGGTTGCGCTGGATCAGCACGTCGAGAGAGTCGATCGAGTGGAGGAAGACGTTGGCGAGGCGGCCGACCGCCTCCTCGACGTTCCGCGGCACGCCGAGGTCGACGGCGAGGAGCGGCCGCGGCCGCCGGCGGGCGAGCGCCGCCCGCATGCCGTCGACGGTGAGGAGCGGCTCGCCCGCCGAGGTGGTGGCGACCACGACCTCCGCCGCCGCGAGCGCCTCGTACCGCGCCTCGAGCGGCAGCGTCTCGATCCCCGGGTGCTCCTCGGCGAGGCGGCGGGCGCGCTCCGCGCCGCGGTTCGCCACCTGCACCCGGCGGGCGCCGCGGTCGAGGAGGTTGCGCACCACCTGGCGAGCGGTCTCCCCGGCGCCGAGCACCAGCACGCCGGCCTGGGAGAGGTCGCTGAAGATGTTCCGCGCCAGCTCGACGACGGCGTAGCCGAGCGACACGGCGCCGGTGGAGATCGCCGTCTCGGCGCGGGCCCGGCGGCCGGTCTCGGCGGCGACGCGGAGCAGGCGCCGGGTGACCGCCCCGGTGGCGCCCACCGCCTCGGCCAGCTCGTGCGCCTGGCGCACCTGGCCGAGGATCTCCGGCTCGCCCAGGACCATCGACTCGAGCCCCGCCGCCACCCGCAGGAGGTGCCGCCCGGCCTCGGCGTCGCGCCGCACGTAGAGCCGGCCCTCGCGCTCGATCTCCGGCGCGCGGGGGAGGAAGGCGGTGTCGAGCACGCTGCGGTAGGCCGGCCGCTCGTCGCGCCGCGGCAGCACGTAGAGCTCGGTGCGATTGCAGGTGGACAGCAGCGACGCCTCCGCCACCGACTCGCGGGCGAGGAGGGAGACGAGGAGGTCCTCGGCGGCCTCCGGCTCGTACGCCACCCGCTCGCGCAGCGCCAGCGGCGACAGCCGGAAGTCCGTGCCGATCAGGAGCAGGGGAGGGAAACGCCCGCCGGCGGCTTCGCCGGGCGGGGCCGCGGGGTCACGGCGGGGATCGCTCACGTCGGTGGGGAGGGCGGCGGCGGTCACAGCGCGCCGTGGAACTCCGAGAAGAGGAGGTTGACGGCGAGGAGCGAGAAGAGGATCGCCGCCAGCCCCGCGAGGCTGGCGAGCGCCGTCTGGCGACCGCGCCAGCGGCGCGTGCGGCGGAGGAGCAGCGCCACCGCGTAGAGCGCCCAGGTGGCGAGGGTGAAGAGGATCTTCGGATCGCCCAGCCAGCGGCCAGGGAAGGTCCGCTCGGCCCAGAAGACGCCGAGCCCCACCGCCCCGGTCAGCGCCACGAAGCCGACCGCCAGCGCCCCGGTCATCATCCGCTCCAGCACCTCGAGCGGCGGCAGCTTGCCGTAGAAGGTGGAGAAGCGCCCGGCCTTGAGGTCGCGGTAGAGCTCGAGGAAGAGGAAGCCGTAGCCGGCGGCGACGACGAACGCCGCGTAGCCCAGGAGCGCCAGCGACACGTGGCTGGCGAAGAGCGCGCTGTGGAAGATCTCGCGGTCCGGCGGCGCCTCGCCCCCCAGGAGCGAGGCGAGGAGCTGGAAGACGAACACCAGCGACACCAGCCACAGCCCGGTCGAGCGCTCGCGCCCGTGCCACTCGACGAGGAGGTAGACGAGCGCCACCGCCAGCGCCACCACCGACAGCGCCTGCGACACCGTCACCGCCGGGAACTGCCGGTAGCGCAGCGTCAGCACCACCAGGTACGTCACGTGGAGCGCCGCCGTGCCGGAGAGGAGCGGCGTCGACAGCCGCCGCGCCAGCCCGTGGCCGGCGAAGAACAGCACGCCGTAGGCGATCGCCGCGGAGAGATACCCGATCGGGAGCAAGAGGTCGGCGGCGGCGAGGAAGGCGTCCACGGCACCGGCCATGCTAGCCGGAACCTTGGCGCCGCGGAAGGGCGGCGGGGCGGCGCGGCGCCGGGGAGGGCGCGGGACCGTCTGGTAGTGTCCCGCCCCGGAAGGGAGGGCTCGGATGGCCAACGTCGTCGTCGTCGGAATGCAGTGGGGAGACGAGGGGAAGGGCAAGGTCGTCGACCTCGTCTGCCCGGCGTTCGACGCCGTGGTGCGCTTCCAGGGCGGCCACAACGCCGGCCACACCGTGCGCTTCGGGGAGCGCCACTTCTCGCTCCGCCTGATCCCCTCCGGCATCCTCCACGAGGGCACCGCCTGCGTGCTCGGCAACGGCATGGTGGTGTCGCCCGAGGCCTTCCTGGGCGAGCTCGAAGAGCTGCACGACGCCGGGGTGGACTCCGCGGGCCGCCTCTTCGTCTCCGACCGCGCCACCGTGCTCCTCCCCACCCACGTCGCGCTCGACCAGGCGCGCGAGCGGGCCGCCGGCGACTCCGCGATCGGCACCACCAGCCGCGGCATCGGCCCGGCCTACGAGTCGAAGGCCGGCCGCTACGGCCTGCGCATGGTCGACCTCGCCGAAGACGACCTCGAAGAGCGCCTCGCGGCGTGGCTGGCGCTGGTGCGGCCGCAGATCGAGGCGCTGGGCGGCGCCGCCGACCCCGAGGCGCTCGACCCGGCGGCGCTCGCCGGCCGCTGCCGCGAGTGGGGCGAGCGCCTCGCCCCCTACCTGGCGCCCACCGAGACGCTGCTCCACGGCTGGCTCGCCGAAGGCAAGTCGCTCCTCTTCGAGGGCGCCCAGGGCGCGCTCCTCGACGTCGACCACGGCACCTTCCCCTTCGTCACCAGCTCGAGCTCCTCCGCCGGCGGCGCCGCCACCGGCACCGGCGTGCCGCCCACCGCCCTCGACGGCGTCCTGGGCCTGCTCAAGGCCTACACCACCCGCGTCGGCGCCGGCCCCTTCACAACCGAGCTGACCGATCCCACCGGCGAGTTCCTGCGCAAGCGGGGCAACGAGTTCGGCACCGTCACCGGCCGCCCGCGCCGCTGCGGCTGGCTCGACCTGGTCGCCGCCCGCTACGCCAAACGCCTGAACGGCGTCGGCGGCATCGCGCTGACCAAGCTCGACGTCCTCGACGACCTCCCCGAGATCCGCGTCTGCACCGCCTACCGGATCGCCGGCCGCGAGACCACCGACTTCCCGGCCTCCCGCACCGCGCTCGCCGCCGCCGAGCCGGTCTACCGCACCGTCCCCGGCTGGCGCACGCCGACGGCGGGGAAGCTGGAGTGGGAGGACCTCCCCCAGGCGGCGAGAGACTACGTGCGGATGATCGAGGACGAGCTCGAAGCGCCGGTGCTCTTCGTCTCGACGGGTCCCCGGCGGGAGGAGACGATCCTGCGGCGGGGTGAGCCGGGGTTCGCCGAGCTGACCGGCGGGCGGCTGTAGGAGCGTGCCCGGCCGACGGCGGGAAGCCCCCGAGCTCGCCTCGCGTTATGCTCCGCGTCCTGTAAGCGCCCGTAGCTCAGGTGGATAGAGCACCGGTTTCCTAAACCGGGTGTCGGAGGTTCGAGTCCTCCCGGGCGCACCAGCACCCGGCAGCAGCGTCCAGATCCCATGTCATTCAGCGAGCACATCGTCTACGTCGACGAGAGCGGCGACCACGCGCTCGAAGCAGTCGATCCTGCGTACCCGGTCTTCGTCCTCGCCTTCTGCGAGGAGTTCCTTGCAGACCTGAACGAGCTGATCGACTGCTCCGCGTTCACGATCATCGCGTCGGCGATCGAGAAGATGAGGCTCCGGGAGCGGTACCACTACCCGGAGAACCCTTACGAGCTGGCTCTTCAGTTCTGTCTCGAGCGGCTCTGGTTCCTGCTCAAGAAGAAGCGCCGGACAGTGCACGTGGTCTTCGAGAGCCGGGGGCAGCGCGAAGACAAGGCACTCGAGCTCGAGTTCCGGCGCATCTGCGCCGGCGAGAACTACCTTCGGCAGACGCTTCCCTTCGAACCGGTCTTCGCCGCCAAAAAGGTCAATTGCGCCGGGCTGCAGATCGCGGACCTGATCGCTAGACCCATCGGGCGTGCCGTGCTGGATCCCGGTCAGCCGAATCGAGCCTACGCGCGTGCCGCCTCCGGGCCTCTCCGTCGCTCCACCACCGCCACAATCCGCTGCGATCATGGATGGCATGAGACGCACGTCTTCTGTGGAGAGCCCGCCGTGAAGAAAGCCATCATCGCCGGCGGGGTGTCCGCCGTCGTGCTCGTCCTGCTCGGGATCGTCGTCGGCCGCCGCATGCTCGAGGGGCGCCTGCGCTTCGGAGGTGGTCAGGAGGCGTTTTGGAGCGACACCTTCTACGGCGTCAAGAAGGAGAACCCGTGGGCGGCCTACGCGCCGATGGTGGAGCGGTCGATCGGGATCTTCGGGGTCGACATCTTCCGCAGGGAGGAGCCGGTCGAGCTGTGGCGGCCGTTCGTGGCGCGCTTCGGCGACCTCGTGCGCATCGAGAACCACGGCGCCGACGTGCGGGTGGTCCTCAAGAGCGGCACGACGGTGGACGTCAACCGCTTTGACGCCAGCGACTTCGACGACGGCGTGCGGGTGTGGGACGACCGGCGGGGCGTGGTGGACCTCGGGCCGCAGCAGATCGAGTCGATCGAGCTGCTCCCCACGCCCCGACTGGCCGGTGTCGCCGGGCGGCTGCACGGCACCGTTCGCACCACCGAGGGCGAGTTCACCGGCTTCGTGCAGTGGGACCGGGTGGAGGGGATGGGCACGGACGAGCTCGACGGCCTCACCGCCGACGGCGGCGAGCTCGCCGTGCCGTTCTCCACCATCCGCGCGATCGCCCGCCGCTCGCCGGACAGCTCGCTGGTGACGCTCGCCGACGGCCGCGAGGTCGTGCTCTCCGGCACCCGTGAGGTCGGCCAGAACAATGGCGGCGTCTACGTCGAGGACCTTCGCTTCGGGGGCGTGCTGGTCCCCTGGGGCGCCTTCCAGCGCGTCGATTTCAGCCCGGGCGGCCGCGGCCCCGGCTACGACGACTTCCCGACGGGGGGCCCGCTCGCCGGCAGCGTCACCACCCGCGCCGGCCGCCGCCTCGCCGGTCGGCTGGTCTACGACCTCGACGAGAGCGAGACGGCCGAGACGCTCGACGCCTCCTCCCTGGCCGTCCACTACACCCTGCCTTTCGGCCTCGTCGCGTCGATCGAGCCGCCGGGCGACGCCGACGAGGAGCCCGCCCCGCGGCACGCCCGGGTGACCCTCCACAACGGCGAGGAGCTGAGGCTCCAGCCGAGGGGCGACCTCGACGACGGCAACGTCGGCGTGCTGGTCTTCGTCGAGGGCCGGGAACATCCGGAGCTGGTGCCCTGGGGCGAGGTCGAGCGGATCGACTTCGACCGACCGGCGACGATGTACCCGCCGCTCGGCGAGGGGTAGAGCGGCTAGGACTCGCAGGGCCTTCGGCTGCTACGCGGAACGCGCGGCACGTGCTCGTCACCTCGGGACCCGCCGGC
>DATABP010000636.1:0-5755 GCA_036259515.1 Thermoanaerobaculia bacterium
GCTGAAGACGCCGCTGGCGGCGATCCGCGGCTACGCCGAGACGCTGCGCGACGGCGCCCTCGCCGAGCCGGAGACCGCCCGCCGCTTCCTCGCCCGCGTCCTCGACCAGACCCGTCGGCTGGAGCTGCTGCTCGCCGACCTCCTCACCCTGTCGCGCCTGGAGAGCGCCGAGGCGCCGCGCGAGCGCCGGCCGGTCGACCTCGCCGCGGTGGTGGCGCGCGCCGTCGAGACGGTGTCCGCGGCGGCCCGCGAGCGGCGGGTCGAGATCGCGGTCGACGCCGCCGCCGGCCTGCCGCGGGTCCCCGGCGACGCCGACCACCTGGAGCGGATGGCCGTCAACCTGCTCGACAACGCGGTGAAGTACAACCGCCCCGGCGGCCGGGTGACCGTCACCCTCGCCGCCGAAGCCGCCGGCGGAGCTCCCGCCGTCCTCCTCGCCGTCGCCGACACCGGCCTCGGCATCCCCACCGCCGCCCGCGACCGCGTCTTCGAGCGCTTCTACCGCGTCGACCGCGGCCGCGCCCGCGACGAGGGCGGCACCGGTCTGGGCCTGGCGATCGTCAAGCACGTGGTGCAGGGCCACGGCGGCACGATCGACCTCGACAGCCGGCCCGGCCAGGGCTCCACCTTCCGCGTCCGGCTGCCCGGCGGCGGCTGACCCGCCGGCGGAGCTACCCCTCCGGCTCGAACAGCCGCGCCAGCAGGAGCTGGAGCGGGAAGCGGCCGAGCGCGCCGGTCGCCGCCGAGCGCTCGTCGAACTCCTCCACCGCGTCGGGCTCGATGCCGGGGCCCCAGATCAGCACCGGCACCGGGTCGGCGGCGTGGTGGCCGGCCTCGGAGAGCGTGACGTGGTCGGAGGCGACGGCGACGCGGAGGGGGCCGGGGTGGGCGGCGAGGAGGTCGGCCAGCCGGCGGTCGAGCTTCTCGAGGAACTCGACCTTCCAGTCCGGGCGGCGGTCGTGGGCGGCGATGTCGGCGCCCTTGACGTGGAGGACCACCAGGTCGTGGTCGGAGAGCGCGCGCGCCGCGGCGGCGAACTTGCCGGGGAGGTCGGTGTCGAGGTTGGCGGTCATCGCGTCGGAGGTGATCGTCTCGGCGCCGACGGTGGCGGCGATGCCGAGCACCGTGCGGTCGCCGGAGATGCAGGCGGCCGAGAGCGCCATGCCGCCGTACTCGAGCGGCAGGAGGCGGTGGACGTGCCCGGCGCCGCGGGTGAGCACCGCGTTGGCCGGCGGCAGGCCGCGCTCGCGGCGGGCGCGGTTGACCGGGTGGTCGGCGAGCACCCGCCGCGCCTCCTGCTCGAAGAGCGCCAGCACCCGCGCCGTCTTGGTCGCCGCGTCGTCGTGCGGGTCGAGCGGCCGGGGGACCAGCGGCGGGCCGGGCGGCGCCCCGTCGCCGGGATCGGAGCCGGCGATCGCCGACGACAGGCCGCGGCCGGAGAGCACCAGCGCGAGCCGGTGCTCGGTCCCCGGGCGCACCCGCACGCCGACGCGGTCGACCGGCATGCCGGGGAGCGGCAGGCGGTCGAGCGCCGCCGCCAGCTCGGCGACGCCCTCGCGGATGCGGCCGGCGCGGCGGTCGACCAGCCGGCCGGCCTCGTCGATCGTGGCGAGGTTGGCGCGCAGCGCGACGTCGTCCGGCCCCAGCTCGAGGCCGGCGCCGATCGCCTCGACCGGGCCGCGCGCCAGCGCCCGCGGCGGCTGGCCGAAGATCGCCAGGCTGCCGGCGGCGGTGTCCGGCGTCACCCCCGGCGCCAGCGGGTCGGCCAGCCCGGAGCGGCCCTCGCGGGCGAGGCGGTCGAGGGTGGGGGTGACGCCGACGGCGAGCGGGGTGCGGCCGCCGAGCGCGCGCACCGGCCGGTCGGCCATGCCGTCGACGAAGAGGAGCAGCGTCGGCGGCGGCTTGACCGGAGTGGCCACCGCGGCGGCGAGGTGCGGCACCCGCTGGCGCAGGAGGCCGGTGACCAGCTCCAGCGCGTGCTGGAGCGACGCGTCGCGCTCGCGCGTCTCGAGCAGCGGCACGTCGTGCGCCTCGGCGCGGTCGAGGAGCAGCTCCTGGATGCGGCGGATGTGGGCGAAGCTCTGGAGGTAGCGCTCGCCGCGGCGGCCCCCGGCGCGGTCGCGGGCGAGGAAGCGGCTCCTGTGCGCCTCCTCGTCGAGCGTGGTGAGGAGCAGCATCACCTGATAGGCGGCGCCCTCGAGGTCGGGGAAGGGCACCAGCGGCGGCACCAGGTGGACGCCCTCGACGACCACGTGCACGCTCTCGGCGACCGAGCGCTCGACCACCGCCCGCACCCCGACGAGCACCCGCACCGCCTGCTCGAGGAACGCCGCCTCGATGCGGCGCCGGCTCGGCCGCCGCCGCGTCCAGCCGGGCGCCGCCACCTCCTCGTCGAGCTGGTAGCTCGAGCGGTGGAGCGCCGGCAGCACCGCCGGCGAGAACACCATCCGCATCACCTGGCGCACCGTGTCGGTGGCGTTGATGCGGTACATGCGGAGGAGCGGCGCCAGGTCGACCGCCAGCGTCGACTTGCCGGTGCCCGGGGCGCCGCCGAGGTAGAGGACGAGCGGCCGCGGCAGGCGGCGGATCGAGCGCAGGAGGCGGTAGCGGCTCGCCACCTCGGCGCCCTCGAAGCGCTCGAGGAGGTCGGCCATGCGGCGGCCGAGGTCGTCGGCGGCCAGCCGGCTCACCCGCTCGCGGCGCAGCTCGGCCTGGAGCTGGCCGACCAGCCGGTAGGCGCGGTCGAGGTCGACGCCGGCGGCGAACAGGTTGCGGGCGAGGAGGCCGCGCGAGAACGGCTGCGGCTGGCCGTGGTCGAGGACGGTGACCTCCGGCTCGGCCGGCGGGCCGCCGGCGGCGAGCGCCCGCCGCCGCTCGGGAGCGACCATGTCGTCGAGGTGGCGCTCGATCCGCTCGGCGAGCTCGACGGTGTCGATCTCGTCGCGCTCGGCGACCGCGTCGCGCACCGCGCGGGCCACCGCGTAGGCCTCGTCGAACGGCAGCCCGCGCTGCACCAGCTCGTGGGTGACCATGCCGCGCAGGAAGGGCCGCCGCGCCCCCGACGAGGTGCGCACCCACACCTCGCGCCGCCGCTCGCCGCCGCTTCCGCGCTCCGCCATCGCGGGCCGCTACAGCTCCTCGTCGCCGTGGCGGATGCGGTCGTAGGGCTGCACCACCGACGACGCGATGTTCGACAGGTGCGCGCCCACCCGCCGCAGCGAGCGCGCCGCCCCGGAGTAGACGACCGCCATGTCGGCGGTCAGGTCGCTCTCGGCCACCCGCCGGGTGTACTCGAGGTAGGCCGCCTTGAGCTCCGTGGCGGTCGCCATCACCTGCCGCCCGGCCTCGGGGTCGTCGTCGGCGAAGGCCCGCTTGGTCAGCGCGAAGAGCGGGAAGAGGCGGCGCGACAGCGTCGAGAGCTGGTCGCAGAACGGGCCGCTGCGCGGATGACGGGCGAGCGGCACCAGCTCCGGGATGCCGCGCGCGAAGTCGCCCAGCCTTTCTGCGTCCTGGACCATGCTGACCAGCACCAGGCTGGCGACCAGGTCCTGCGACGGGTTGAACGACAGGTGCTCGAGCACGCTCCGCCGCACCATCCGCTCCCCCTCGTCGACCACGTCGTCGAGGTCGTCGAGGTCGACCTCGAGCGGCTTCCCCTCGAGCAGCGCCCCGAGCGCCAGGCCGAGCATGCGCTCCGCCTGGTCGAGCATCTCGGAGATGTCGCGGAAGGCCGACTCGATCAGCGGCGAGCGGGTGGCGGGACGGAAGAGCCGTTCGAACATCGGGGACCTCCTAGAAGCGGCCGAGGGTGACGAGCAGCAGCACCGGCATGCCGTAGAAGACGGTGACGATGAAGACGACCGCCAGCCAGCGCCGGCGGCTGGCGAGGAGCCCGAGGCCGCGGGACAGCGCCAGCGGGATCTTGCGGATCGGCGGCAGCGGGTAGAGGACCAGCGCGCCGGTCAGGTTGAAGAGCACGTGCGAGAAGGCGACGCTGATCGCCGCCGGGCTGCCGGTGGCGAGCGCCGCGAGCATCGCGGTGACCGTCGTCCCGATGTTGCAGCCGATGGTCAGCGGGAAGAGCTGCTCCAGCGTGATCACCCCGGCGCCGACCAGCGGGATCATCACCGAGGTGGTCACCGACGACGACTGCACCATCGCGGTGATCGCCAGCCCGGCGGCCATCGCGGCGAGCGGCGAGGCGAAGAGCCGCGAGTCGAGCATCCGCTCGGCGCGCGCGGCGAGGAGCGCCTTGAGCACGTCGACGAGGAGCTTCAGGGCCAGGAAGAGCGCCCCGACGCCGGCCAGGAGCGTCAGCCAGCCCGAGCCGCCGGTCAGCTCGGCGATCCACCCGGAGACCGGCCGCACCACCGCCTTGACCGGGTCGAAGAGCTCGATGCCGCCCACCCCCTCGAGCACCCGCTCGGCGGCCGTCGCCGTCTTCGCCAGATAGCCGGTGGCGAGCTCGATCGGGAACAGGATCGCCACCGTCAGGAGGTTGAAGAAGTCGTGCAGCGTGGCGCCGGAGAAGGCGCGGCGGAACTCCTCGCGCCGGGTGACGTGGCCGAGCGACACCAGCGTCGCGGTCACCGAGGTGCCGATGTTGGCGCCCATGATGATCGGGATGGCGCCCTCGAGCGAGATGCCGCCGGCGGCGACCAGTGCCACCGTCATCGAGGTGGTGGTCGACGAGCTCTGGATGATGCTGGTGACCAGGATGCCGACCACCAGCCCGACGTAGGGGTTCGAGGTGCCGGCGAGGAGGCGCTCCGCGAAGTCGCCGCCGAACAGCTTGAACGCCGTCCCCATCAGGTCGAGCCCGAGGAAGAAGAGGTAGAGGAGCGCGAGGACGAGGACGACGCGGCCGGCGCGATGGAGCGGCGAGGCGGGGGCGGCGGCGGGACGGGAGGCGGGCCGCGGCCGGCGCTCGTCGGGGCTGGGCACGGGCCGCAATGCTAGCAGCGGCCGTCACCCGGCCGTCACCGGCGCGTCACCCGGGCGGGCGCCGCCGGAGGTAACCTGTCGGCGCCCGGCGAAGAGGAGCCCGCGATGGAGACCCACCTGCACCAACAGCTCGACCGCATCCGCCAGGACCTCCTGCGCATGGGCGGCATGGTCGAGCAGATGATCGCGCGCGCCAACCAGGCGCTGGTCGAGCGCGACGAGGCGGCGATCGGCGAGGTGGTCGCCCGCGATCTCGAGGTCGACCGCCTGGAGATGGAGCTCGACGAGCTGTGCATCCAGACGCTGGTGCGCTACCAGCCGGCGGCGCGCGACCTCCGCTTCGTGGTGATGGCGATGAAGATCGTCAAGGACCTCGAGCGGATGGGGGACTCGGCGGTCAACATCGTGCAGTCGGTCGAGCAGCTCAACCGCGAGGCGCCGCTCAAGCCCTACATCGACCTCCCCGAGCTGTCGCGGCTGGTGCGCGAGATGGTGCGCCGGTCGCTCGACTCCTTCGTCGAGCGCGACGCCCCCGCGGCCGAGGCGGTGTGCGCCGCCGACGACGAGGTCGACGCCCGCTACAAGCAGCTCTTCCGCGAGCTCCTCACCTTCATGATCGAGGACCCGAAGACGGTGTCGCGCTGCCTCCACCTCCTGCTCGTCGCCCGCAACCTCGAGCGCATCGCCGACCACGCCACCAACGTCGCCGAGGACGTCGTCTACTTCGTCGAGGGCCGCGACGTGCGGCACGCGCTGGCGCGGGAGGCGGCGGGCGGCGGCACGGGCGGAGCGGGCGCGTGAGCCGCGGCGG
>DATABP010000637.1:0-5000 GCA_036259515.1 Thermoanaerobaculia bacterium
CGCCGGCCCTGCCCGCCGCCGATGAGATCCTGCCGATGGAGAGCACCCCCGACCGTTCCGCCCGCGCCGAGCGGGCCCGCCGCCGGGTCGCCGAGCGCCACGGCGCCCGCCGCGGCAAGCCCGAGCGCTCGTTCCTCACCCTCGCCGACCTGTCGCGCGAGGAGATGCGTCACCTCCTCGACGGCGGACTCGCCGTCAAACGCGACCCCGCCCGCTTCGCCCGTGCGCTGGCCGGAAAGTCGGTGGGGCTCCTGTTCCAGAAGACCTCCACCCGCACCCGCGTGTCGTTCGAGGTCGGGGTCGCCGAGATGGGCGGCCAGGCGCTCTATCTCGACTGGCGCACCTCGAACTTCACCCTCGCCGACCTCGAGGACGAGATCCACGTCCTGTCGCGCTACGTCGACCTGGTGATGGCGCGGGTGTACGATCAGGCGGACCTGGAGCTGATGCGCGACCACAGCGAGGTGCCGGTGATCAACGGCCTGTCCGACCTCTACCACCCCTGCCAGGGCCTGGCCGACTACCTGACCGTCCGCGAGTACTTCGGCGAGCTCGAGGGGTTGAAGATCGCCTACGTCGGCGACGGCAACAACGTCTGCCACACGCTGATCCACGGCGCCTCGAAGGTCGGCATGCGGATCGCCGTCGCCTACCCCAAGGGCTACTCGCCGGACGCCCGGGTGGTCACCGCGGCCCGCCAGGCCGGCGCCGAGGTCGAGCTGACGAGCTCGCCGGCCGAGGCGGTGCGCGACGCCGACGTCGTCTACACCGACACCTGGATCTCGATGGGCGACGAGGCGGAGCGCGACACCCGGCTCAAGGCGTTCGCCGGCTTCCAGGTGAACGGGGAGCTCCTCGCCGGCGCGCCCGACCACGCGATCGTCATGCACTGTCTGCCCGCCCACCGCGGCTACGAGATCTCCTCCGAGGTGCTCGACTCGCCGCGCGCGGTGGTCTTCGACCAGGCCGAGAACCGCAAGCACGCCCAGAAGTTCCTGATGGCCTGGATGCTGGAAACCGTCCCCGAGGAGTAGGAGGGCTCACTGGCAGGAGATTCGCAGCCTGCCGGCGGGACGTCGTGATCGCAGAGGTGGCTGGACACAACGGATATCGAGGGAGATCCACATGGCGAAGAAGAGCGGTGGGCGTTCGAGCGCGTTGCAGCAGCCCGTGCAGCCGGACGACGAGCTGGCGGCGGTGGTCGGCTCCAACCCGCAGCCGCGGACCGAGATCACCAAGAAGATCTGGGACTACGTCAAGGCCAACAACCTGCAGGATCCCAGCAACAAGCGGGTGATCCGCGCCGACGGCAAGCTCAGGCCGGTGTTCGGCGGCAAGGACCAGGTCGACATGTTCGAGATGACCCGCCTGGTCAACCAGCACATCAAGAAGGGCTGACGCGACGCGACGGACGCCGGGGCGGCCCGCCCGCCGCGGCTTCGACCAGGGATCCCGCCCGGGCGCCCGCGATGGCGCCCGGGCCGCGCTTCCGGTATGATCTGCCGTGATGCGGCAAGAATCGCCGCATAGCGTCATCGAGCCCGAGCAACGGGTGGCCGCAAGCGGAGCGCACCGTCAACCGAGGAGAACCGGGGGTCCGAGATGGCCGATCGCGAAGGGATCAGCAAGATCAAGGTCAGCGAGGCCGAGGCGATGGAGGTCGCCGAGGCGTCGCGCGAGAAGGAGTGGGCGCGGCCCAGCTTCCTCCGCGAGCTCTTCCTCGGCCGCTTCCGGCTCGACCTGCTCCACCCCTACCCGCTGCCGCCCACCGAGGACGAGGAGCGGCCGGAGTTCCGCGCCTTCTACAACGCCTTCCGCGAGCTGCTCGGCGAGATCGACCCCGCCGACATCGACGCCACCGGCGAGTACCCCGAGCACCTGGTCGACGGCCTGCGCAAGCTCGGCGCCTTCGGGATGAAGATCCCCAAGGAGTACGGCGGCCTCGGCTTCACGCAGATCGAGTACCAGAAGGTGATGGGGCTCCTCGGCAGCTACGACGGCAACATCTCGGCCCTGCTGTCCGCCCACCAGTCGATCGGCGTGCCGCAGCCGGTCAAGCTCTTCGGCTCCGAGACGCTCAAGAAGAAGTACCTGCCGCGCTGCGCCGCCGGCGAGATCTCCGCCTTCGCGCTGACCGAGCCGCAGGTCGGCTCCGACCCGGCGCGGCTCCTCACCTCCGCCGAGCGCACCCCGGAGGGCGACTACCTCCTCAACGGCGAGAAGCTGTGGTGCACCAACGGCACCCTCGCCAAGCTCCTCGTCGTCATGGCGCGCGACCCGGAGTCGAAGAAGATCTCCGCCTTCGTCGTCGAGACCGACTGGCCGGGCGTCAAGGTGGAGCACCGCTGCCACTTCATGGGCCTCCGCGCGCTGGCCAACGCGGTGATCAGCTTCGAGGACGTCCGCGTGCCGGCCGACAATCTGATCGGCGCCGAGGGCCGCGGCCTCAAGATCGCGCTGACCACGCTCAACGACGGCCGGCTGTCGATCCCCAACGGCTCGGTCGGGGTGGGGAAGGCGGCGCTCGAGATCTGCCGCAAGTGGGCGGCCGAGCGGGTGCAGTGGGGCAAGCCGATCGGCAAGCACGAGGCGATCGCCCACAAGATCGCCGACATGGCCGCCTACACCTTCGCCATGCAGTCGATCGCCGACCTGGCGACCGCGATGTCCGACTCCGGCCGCTTCGACATCCGCCTCGAGGCGGCGGCGGCCAAGGAGTGGAACACCTTCCGCGCCTGGCAGATCGTCGACGAGGCGATGCAGATCCGCGGCGGCCGCGGCTACGAGACGGAGCGCTCGCTGGCCGCCCGCGGCGAGGCGCCGATCGGCGTCGAGCGGATGATGCGCGACTACCGCATCAACAAGATCTTCGAGGGCTCGACCGAGATCATGCACCTGTTCATGGCGCGCGAGGCGGTCGACAAGCACCTGGAGATCGCCGGGTCGCTGCTCGACGCCAAGAAGACGCCGCAGGAGAAGGCGGCCGACTTCTTCGCCAAGATGCTGCCCTTCTACGCAACCTGGTATCCCACCCGGTGGGTGGGCTGGGGGCGCTACCCGCGCTTCGCCGACTTCGGTCCGCTCGCCGGACACCTCGGCTTCGCCGAGCGCTCCACCCGCAAGCTCGCCCGCGAGATCTTCCACGGCATGGTCGTTCACGGGCCGAAGCTCCAGAACAAGCAGGCCTTCCTCTTCCGCGTGGTCGACGTGGCCAACGAGCTCTTCGCGATGGCCGCCTCGGTGGCCCGCGCCCGCGCGCTCGCCGAGGCTCGGCGGCCGGAGGCGGCGAAGGCGGCGGAGCTCGCCGACCTCTTCTGCCGCATGGCCCGACGCCGCGTGCGGCATCTGTTCGCCGAGCTGTGGCTGAACGACGACGTCCGGAAGTACCGCGTGGCGCAGCGGGTGCTCGAGGGCAAGCACTCCTGGCTCGAGACCAACACGATGCCGCTCCCCGAGCGCCGCGAGATGGAGCCGCCGACGGTGGGCGGCCAGACGCCGGAGGAGACGCCGGCGGTGCGGCCGGTCGGCACGCACTGAGCGAGGGCCGGACCGAATCGAGGCGGGCGGGTGCCGAGCGGCGTCCGCCCGTTCTGTTTCAGCGGCTCACTCCGCGGCCTCCAGCACCTCGACCAGCCGCTTCCAGGCGGCCTCCTTCGCCTTCTTCGCCGCCTCCGGCCCCTCGGGATCGTCGGCCTGGCGCATGAAGGCGTGGCCGGCGCCCTCGTAGACCACCGCCTCGTAGGTCTTGCCGGCCGCCGCCATGCGCTCCCTGGTCGGCTCGATGGTGGCGTTGATCCGCTCGTCGTTCTCGCCGTAGAAGCCGAAGACCGGCGCCCGGATGGCGGCGATCCGCTCGGCGTCCTCGGGCGGGCTGCCGTAGAAGACGAGCGCCGCGTCGACCTCCGGCGAGCTGGTCGCGAAGCGGAACGCCTGGGCGCCGCCCCAGCAGAAGCCGACGACGGCGGTCTTCCCCGACGCCCCCGGCCGGGAGGCGACGTACTTCTCGACCGCCAGGAGGTCGCTCGTCACCCGGTCGGCGTCGAGCTGGTAGATCGCCTCGCGGGCGGCGTCCGAGGTGGGGAAGGCGCCGGTGTGGGCGCGCTCGCCGGAGAAGCCGGAGAGGAGGTCCGGGGCGATCGCCAGGTAGCCGGCGGCGGCGAGCTGGTCGGCGAAGCTCCGCACCCAGTCGGTCAGCCCGCGGTTCTCGTGGAGGACGATCACCGCCAGAGCGCCCTCCGACGACTCGGGGTAGGCGACGAAGCTCCGCACCGTACGCCCCTGCCCCGCCGGCACCTCCACCCACTCGTGGTGGCGCGGCGAGGCCTCCAGCCGCTCGACCGCCCACTCCTGGGCGGCGGCGGGGGAGGCGAGGGCGAGGGCGACGGCGAGCCAGGTCGCAAGCGAGATCGCGTTCTTCATCCGGTTCTCCTCTCGTTGGATCGATGGAAGGACTTCCCGCGCCGCGCGCCGTGCTCAGAACCGGTACGACAGCGACAGCGCGACGACCGGGAAGAGGGAGTAGTCCTCGAGCTCCGCCTCGAGCTCGCGCTCCTCCTCGGCGATCGCCTGCACCACCTCGGGACGGCCGGCGAGGCCGGCGAGCGGGCCCTGGACCTCGAGGTCGACCTCCGGCTCGCCGTGCCAGGCGGCCCCGAGGTCGAGGGACAGCGACCAGCCGCCGCCCCCGGGCGCCGAGCCCCAGCCGATCCCGGCGTAGGGCGCCACCGGCTCGACCGTCGCCTCCGCCACCAGCTCGCCGAGCGCGATCCCCGGCGGCACGGCGATCCCCTCGTCGAGCAGGAGGTCGCGGATCGGCGCCTCGCCGGAGAGGGTGTTGTCGTTCACCAGCGCGCCGAGCGACAGCCGGAAGCCGCCGGCGAAGGGGTGGAGGTCGACGGTGGCGAGCGCCGACGCCAGCTCCGCCTCGCCCTCGTAGGTCACCCGCTCGGAGTCGAACTCCACGTCGAAGGCACCGCCGGTGGCGGCCAGCCGCAGCCCGG
>DATABP010000638.1:0-2344 GCA_036259515.1 Thermoanaerobaculia bacterium
GTAGGCGGCGCCGGCGCGCACCACGGCGTGGATCGCCTCGACCATCTCGACGCCGCGCTCGGCGAACACCCCCACCCGGCTCTCCGGACCGATGCCGAGGCGCCCGAGGTGGCGCGCCAGCCGGCACACCCGCGCCTCGAACTCGGCGTAGGTCGGCCGCTCGTCGCCGCAGACCAGGGCCGTCGCCTCGGGCGTCGCCGCCGCCTGCGCCGCCAGCCGCGCCGTGAGCACCTCCGGACCCGCGTACTCGCGCGCCGTGGCGTTCCACTGCGCCACCACCTGGCGCCGCTCGCCGTCGGCCAGGAGCGGCAGCTCCGACAGGCGCAGCTCCGGCCGCGCCGCCGCCGCCGCCAGCAGGCGCCCGTAGCAGTCCAGCCAGCGCTCCACGGTGGCCGCCTCGTAGAGGTCGGTGGCGTACTCCAGGCGCAGCCGCCAGCCGTCCGGCGACTCCTCCACCGACAGGCCCCAGTCGAACTTGGCGGCGCCGTTGTCGGTCTCGAGCGCGGTGAAGGTGAGGCCCGGGATCTCGAGCCGCGCCGGCGGCACGTTCTCGAGCACGAACAGCCCCTGGAACAGCGGCGACCGCCCGCGCGTGCGCTCCGGAGCCAGCTCCTCCACCAGCTTCTCGAACGGCAGCTCCTGGCGCGCGTAGGACTCGAGCGCCGTCTCCCGCACCCGGCCGACCAGCTCGCGGAAGCTGGGATCGCCGGCGAGGTCGAGGCGCAGCGCCAGGGTGTTGACGAAGAAGCCGAGCACCCCCTCGAGGGCCGCCTCGCGGCGGTTGGCGATCGGCGTGCCGATCACCAGGTCGGTCTCGCCGGTGTGGCGGTGGACCAGCGCGGCGAGGCCGGCGAGGAGGGTCATGAACGGCGTCGCGCCGGAGCCGCGGCCGAGCTCGCCCAGGCGCTCCGGCAGCCTCGCCGGCAGCGGCCGCCGCACCACCCCGCCGGCGCCGGTGCGCTCGGCGGGCCGCGGGCGGTCCGCAGGCATCTCCACCAGCGGCGCCCCGGCCAGCCGCTCGCGCCACCAGCCGAGCAGCGTGTCGAGCGCCGGCCCGGCGACGCGCTCGCGCTGCCACAGGCAGTAGTCGCCGTACTGGAGGGCCGGCTCCGGCAGCTCCGGCCGGCGGCCGGCGGCGAGCGCCTCGTAGAGCCCCACCATCTCGCGCACCATCAGCGTCCGCGACCAGGCGTCGGAGACGATGTGGTGGAGGTTCTGGAGCAGCACGTGCTCGCCGGCCGCGAGCCGCAGCAGCAGGTTGCGGAACAGCGGCCCGCGGGTGAGGTCGAAGGGCCGGCGCCCGTCGGCGCGGACGAGGCGCCGGGCCTCGGCCTCGGCACGGCCGGCCGGCAGCGCCGCGAGATCCACCAGCGGCAGCGCCAGCGGCGCCGGGCGGTGAATCACCTGCACCGGGTCGCCATCGCGCTCGACGAAGGTGGTTCGCAGCACCTCGTGACGCGCCACCACGGCGGCCAGGGCGGCGGCGAGTGCCGCCCGGTCGAGGCGGCCGGCGAGGCGCAGCGCCGACGGCAGGCTGTAGGCGGTGCCGCCCGGCTCCAGGCGGTCGAGGAACCACAGGCGCTGCTGCGAGAACGACAGCGGCACCGGCCCCGCGGCGGTGCGGCGGCGCGGCCCCTCGCCGGGGTCCGGCGCCTCCTTGCCGAGGTGCTTCATCAGCAGGCGGAGCTTGGCCGGCGACAGGTTGGCGACGCGCTGCGAGAGCTGGTCCGGCACGCTCATCCGATCCTCAGCCCCACGCGGTGCCCCTCGTGGATCGCCTCGCCGATCTTGCGCGGCTTCAGGCAGTCCCCGAGGGCGTAGAGCTCCTTCACCTTTCCCTTGAGCTGGCGCACCAGGGCGTTGTCGGAGCGGGCGCCCAAGGCGAGCGCCACGGTGTCGGCCGGCAGCTCCCGGTGCTCGCCGGCGGCGGTGCGCACCGCGGCGCCGCCCGGCACCACCGCCACCAGCTCGGTGCCGGGGAGCACCTCCACTCCCAGCTCCGCGAGGCGGGCGAGGAGCGCGCCGCGGCTGATCGCGTTGAGGTCGCGGCCCACCTCGGGGTGGCGGTCGATCAGGGTGACGCGGTGGCCGCGCTCGGCGAGGTCCACCGCGGCGTCGCAGCCGTTCAGGCCGCCGCCGGCCACCACCACCCGCTCGCCCACCTCCTGGCCGCCGTGGAAGTCGACCACCTGGACGGCGTGGGGCTGGTCGATGCCGGGCACCGGCGGCGCGGCCGGCACTGCGCCGGTGGCGAGCACCACGGCGTCGGGCGCCGCCGCCAGCACGTCCTCGGCGGTCACCGCCCGCCCGAGCACCACCTCGACGCCCGCGGCGGCGAGCTGGC
>DATABP010000639.1:0-4393 GCA_036259515.1 Thermoanaerobaculia bacterium
CCGCGGCCAGCGGCGGCGTCCCGGCGGGCGGCGGCGGCGCGGGCGAAGCGCACCCCACCCAGAGGACCGGGATCAGGACGAAGGCGGCGAGCGGCGGACGCGGCATGGCGGATCGGAGGCGCGAAGCCGCGGCATCCTACCAGCCGACGGCTCTCACCCGCGCTCTCCCACGCGCGCCGCCGTTGACCTCCATCCGCCGCCGGTGATACTCCTTGCCCCGGAGGAGACCGACGACATGGCCATCAAGAAGGGACGGAGTCTGAACAAGGTCGTCTGGCCGAGCGCGGGATCGGGGCCGGCGACGCGCAACGTGCCGAAGATCGGGCGCAACGAGGCGTGCCCCTGCGGCAGCGGCAAGAAGTACAAGGACTGCCACCAGCAGGCCGGCGAGGCGTTCCTCCACAAGCTGGCGCGCGAGAAGCAGAAGGAGGAGCTCCGCGCGCTCCGTGCCGACCTCAAGGAGCGCGGCGTGCCCTGGTACAAGCGGATGTTCTACCGGGCGTGACGAAGATGGCGGGCGAGCGGACCATCGCGGTGATCGGCGCTTCGAGCGACCGCCGGAAGTACGGCAACAAGTGCGTCCGCGCCTACCAGCGGGCGGGCTACCGCGTCTACCCGGTCAACCTCTCCGAGGACGAGGTCGAGGGCGAGCCGGTCCACCGCCACGTCGGCGACGTCCCCGCCGACCTCGACCTCGTCGCCCTCTACCTGCCGCCGCCGCGCACCATGAAGGTGCTCGCGGAGATCGCCGCGAAGGGCGCCGCCGACGGCGTCTTCTTCAACCCCGGCACCTGGGACGCCGGGGTGATCGCCGAGGCGGAGCGGCTCGGCATCCGCGCCCGCCGCGAGTGCGCGATCGTCGCCGCGGGGTTCAGCCCGGCGCAGTTCCCGGGGTGAAACCCGCCACCCGCCGCCTGAGGATCGCCGCCGAGATCAGCGTCATCACCAGCCCGACCGGGAAGATCTCGAGGAAGGTCATCCCCACGTTGACCAGCGGGTTGCGGTACATCTCCGCGAAGCGCGCCATGTCCGCCTCGGTGGCCGCGATCGCCGCCGCCGACTCGCCGCTCTCGCGCATGCGGGCGACCATCGCCGCGCCGTAGCGCTCGGCGAAGTCGGGGACGAAGCCGTAGTAGAGGATCTCCCAGGTGACGACGTAGACGGCGCAGGCGACGAGCGTGATCAGAAGGCCGACGCCGAGCGCGCGGCGGAAGCCGATCGCGCCGCCGCCGACCGTGTCGCGGTAGCGGCGGATGCCGAAGAAGACGAGCAGGAAGGCGAGGACCATCGAGGCGTAGCCGTAGACCTGGCCGCCCTCGATGTCGAGCTCGTCGCTGCTGCGCATGGTGGCGATCATGGCGACCAGCATCAGCGCCACGATGGCGCCGGCGAGGAGGCCGTAGGTGAGGACGATGCGTCGCATGAGAGTTCCCTCCGTGGGTTGAGCGGCCATCCTCGTCTCCGCCGGCCGCTCCCGTCGTCATCCTTTCGGGTGATTCCGCCGCCGCGGCCCGAAAATCATCCTTTCGGCGACCCCCCCGGCCGCCCTACGGCACCAGCCGCAGCTCGCGCGCCCGCCGCACCGCCTCCACCCGCCGTCTCGCCCCCAGCTTGGCGAACAGGCGCGAGGCGTGCGTCTTCACCGTGTTCTCGGAGACGAACAGGCGCTGGCCGATCTCGCGGTTGCTCAGCCCCTCGGCGATCAGGCCGAGGATCTCGTGCTCGCGCGGCGTGATGGCGAGCCGGCGCAGCGCCTCCCGGTCGAGCGCGAAGGGCTCGGCGGGCACCGGCACCTCGCGCACCCGGACCACCTCGCGCGGCCGCGTCCAGCGCAGGCCGAGCGCGATGCCCACCGCGGTGAACAGGACGGCGAGGAGGCCGCCGTACACCTCGCCCGGGTAGGCGCGCACGAAGTGCTGGTACTCGACGAGCTGGAGGAGCGCGAGGAGGACCCCGCCCAGGCCGCCGTAGAGGAGCAGTCGCCGCACGGCGGGAGAGCTTAGCCGGCGGCGGGGCCGGTCAGCCCTCCCGCCTTCCCGGCAGCCCGCGCAGCACCTCGCGGTGCTCTCTCCACGCCCGCCGAGCGGCGACGAATTCGGCGTGGTCGAAGCCGAGCTCGCTCGCCACCTGGCGGACCTGCGCCTCCTCGGCTCCCGAGATGCCGCCGTCGGCGGCGGCGACGGAGAACAGGCAGTCGAGGAGCTCGCGCTTCTGCTCGGCGGTGGCGAGGCCGGCGAGCTCGCGGGTGACGAGGAAGTTCTCGGTGCCGCCGAAGAGGCGGCTCTGCGCCTTGGCGATCTCGACGACGAGCACCGCCTGGTCGTCCGGCAGGTGGCCGCGGGTGCGCACGATCTCCTCCATCCGGCGGGTCTCGTCGGCGGTGATCGCGAGGTCGGCGTGGGCGACGCGGGAGAGCACGTAGGCGAAGGCGGCCACGTAGCGGGCGCGCTCGGGCGGCAGCGCCTCGAGACGGGCGACGATCTTGCGCACCGTCTCGGTGTCGCCGGCGCCGGCGGCCTCGTCCGCCGCGCCCTCGCCGCCGCCGAAGCCCAGCTTGCGGAGCAGGCTCATGCCGCCGATCTTAGTCGCTCGCCGGCCCGGCGGACGCCACCTCGCGCAGGTTGTCGACCGGGTTGCGGTCGATCAGGCGCCGGTAGGGGTCGATCCCGGCGCGCGCCGGCGGCCGCGGCACGGTGACGACGATCGTCTGGCGGCCGCTCCGCACCCGGTGCCAGGCGAGGTGGAGCGGCTCGCCGGGCTCCTCGCCGCCGGCGGCGTCGGCGAAGACGCCGATCTCGACCGCCTCGTCCATCGCCACCCGCCGGTCGCGGCCGACGCCGTCGCTCCTCACCTTCTCCGCCGCCACCTCGAGCGTCACCCGGTGCTCGCCTCCCGGGAGCGGCTCGACACGGACGCCGGTCGTCCGCAGGTCCCACAGCGTGATCTCGGCGAAGAGGTCGGAGAGGAGCCCGCGGTGCGCCTCCGGGGTGACCGCCACGAGCTCGGCGTAGAGATGGCGGGTGGTCGGGAACGGCGCCGTGCCGAAGCGGTGGGCGGCGAAGAAGCGCCGGAGCGCCCGGTCGACCGCCGCGTCGCCGACGTAGGCGCGCAGCGCCGCCATCGCCACCGCCCCCTTGTCGTAGTGGAGGTACTTCTGGTCGTTCGAGCGCAGGAGCGGCACCTCCTCGCCGCGGCGGTTCTGGCGGCCGACGAGGTAGTTGTGGCGCATGCGGTCGAGGACGCGCCGGACCATCGCCGGGCCGTGCGCCCTGCCGAGCACGCGGAGGGCGCCGTCGTGGGCCAGCGTCTCGCCCAGCACCGGACCGCCCTCGACCCGCGCCGCCCGGACCTGATGCCCCCACCACTGGTGCGCCACCTCGTGGGCGGTGACCAGGAACGGGAAGTCGACGCCGCGGTCGGCCCGCGACAGGAACCCGATCCCCTCCGAGAAGGCGATCACGCCGGGGAAGGCGCGGGCGTAGGCGCCGCGGTGGCGGGGGAACTCGACGAGCCGGAGCTGGCGGTGCGGGTACTGGCCGAGACGTTCGGCGTGGTCGGCGAGCGCGGCGTGGAGGCCGGCCACGATGCGGTCGAGGTTCACCGTGTGGCGCGGGTGGTGGTAGACCTCGATCTCGACGTCGCGCCAGCGGTCGCGGCGCACCGCGTAGGCGGCCGAGAAGATGGCGAAGTTGTTCTTGATCGGCGCGTCGGTGCGGTAGTGGAACCAGCGCCGGCCGCCCCGCCGCCAGGTGCGCACCAGCGATCCCGGCGCCACCGCGACCTGGTCGGCCGCCGTGCCGACCACCGTCTCGAGCTCCAGCCAGTCGGCGTCGCGCAGCTCGCTGCCGTGGCGGCGGCCGGCCGGGTCGTCGATCGGCGGCAGGCGCTTCTTGGGCGGCAGGCCGAGCCGCCGGCGCGCCGCGGCGTCGGTGAGCTCGAGCTCCGGCTGATAGCCGACGATCGGCAGCCACCGGCGCTCGACGAAGGTGCCGTCGGCCAGCACCTCGGAGGGAGCGCCGTGGTTTTCGAATCCACGCGGCGCGAAGGCGAGCGCGAAGCGGAGCGCCAGCTCCTCGCCGGGGAGGAGCGGCTCGTCGAGGGCGAAGACGCGAACGCCGAGGTCCTCGTCCTCGACCACCCGCCGCGCCGCTCGATCGAAGGCCAGCGAGCGCACCGCGACGTCGGTGCCGACCAGCAGGTGGATCGAGGAGATCGCCTCTTCCGTGCGGTTGACCAGCCGGTGGACGCCGGCGAGCTCGGTGGCCCGCCGCCGCGGGTGGAGCTCGACGGTCAGCTCGGTGCCCGCGATCGCCGGCTGCGCCCGGTCCTCGTCGGCCCCGTAGCGCCGCTCGTACTCCGCGGCCAGGGCGTACCGGTCGTCCTCGTCGCGGTA
>DATABP010000640.1:0-2205 GCA_036259515.1 Thermoanaerobaculia bacterium
CTCAGCCGCCGATGCCGACGACGACTACCACTCGGGGCACAACGGGCATCCCACCTCGCAGTTCATGACGTGCCCGTTGCAGGCGGGGCCCTCGCTGGTCCACTGGCAGTCGCCGCTCTTGCTCCAGCAGAACATGGTGTAGGGACCGCTGCAGCAGTCGCACTGCTGGGTCATGGTGCAGAAGCCCGGACACCTCGTCTCGACGCCGTCGCACTTCACGCCGGCGACGGTGACCTGGCAGATCGAATTGCCGGTGCAGTAGACGACGTTGCCGTCGCCGCAGTCGTTCGACGCCTGACAGGTGAGCTGCTTCGCCTCGGGGGTGCCGAGCGCGGGGAAGCTCGGCTCCTGCGGCACGACGACCGGCTCCGGCAGACCCGCCGCCTCGCGCGCGAGGGCGGCGACGAAGTCTGCGTCGGAACCGGCCGGCGCGGAGCAGAAATTCTGGGCGGGCGCGGCGGCGGCGGCGAGGCCGAAGCCGGCGACGACGAGGACGGACAGCGCGAGACGGACGGCACGCATGGGTAGCCTCCTTTCGTGGCTACCCTTTAATTTACCATGATCGCGTTCAAGGAGAGCACGCGCCTTTCGGCCCGTCCTCCCCCCGGCGCGTCCCTCAGCCGCCGCCCCGCCGCCCGCGCATCGCCGCCCCGATCTCCGGGCGCGCCTCGGCGGTCGGCAGGTAGCGCGGCTCGGGACGGTGGCGGGTGCGCTGCTCGTAGGCGTAGCCCAGGGCGAGGATGCGCGCGTCCTGGTCCTTGCCGCCGAGGAACGAGAGGCCGATCGGCAGGCCGTCGACGGTGCCCATCGGCACCGAGAGGTGCGGGTAGCCGGCGATCGCCGCCATCCAGCCGGCGCCCGCCCACTCCGGCCACACGTCGCCGTTGATCGCGTCGACCGGCGGCGCCAGCGGACCGGAGGGCGAGACCAGCGCCACCACCTCGTGCTCGGCGAGCAGCGCGTCGAGGCCGTCGGCGCGGGTGGCCTTCTGCGCCTTGTCGCGGGCGGCGACGTACTCGGCGGAGTCGAGCCCGCCGAGCGCCGCCGCCTCCTCGAAGATGTCCTGGCCGAAGAGCGCCAGCTCGACGTCGGCGTGGGCGCGGTTGTAGGCGATCAGCGCCGCGAGGTCCCGCGGCTCGACCGCCTCGGCCGCGCCGGCCAGGTACTCGTTCAGCGTCGCCTTGAACTCGTAGCGCAGCACCTTGCCGGAGTCGGCCCAGAAGCCCTCCGGCGTCTCGTGCTCCTCGATCTCGACCAGCTCGGCGCCGGCGGCCCGGAGGTCGTCGAGCGCCTGCTCGAAGCGGGCGAGGATATCGGGGTTCGAGCCCTCGGCGAAGCGGGCGACGCCGAGGCGGACCCCGGACAGCGCCCCGGCGTCGAGCGCCGCCACGTAGTCGGTCTTCGCCTCTCCGGTGGCCATCGCGGCGAGCAGCATCGCGGCGCCGCGGACGGTGCGGGTCATCGGCCCGGCGGTGTCCTGCGACGAGGAGATCGGCACGATGCGCTCCTGCGAGACGAGCCCCACCGTCGGCTTGAAGCCGACCACGCCGTTGACCGTCGCCGGGCAGCTGATCGAGCCGTTCGTCTCGGTGCCGACGGCGGCCGCCGCCAGCGCCGCGGCCACCGCCACCCCCGAGCCCGAGCTCGAGCCGCACGGCGAGCGGTCGAGGATGTGCGGGTTGCGCACCTGGCCGCCGAGCGCCGACCAGCCGCTGATCGAGGCGTTCGAACGGAAGTTCGCCCACTGCGAGAGGTTCGTCTTGCCGAGGATCACCGCGCCGGCGGCGCGCAGCCCGGCGACCAGCGGCGCGTCGCGGCCGGTGACGTTGTCGGCCAGCGCCAGCGCCCCGGCGGTGGTCGGCATCGGGTCCGCCGACTCGATGTTGTCCTTGAGCAGGACCGGGACGCCGTCGAGAGGCCCGAGCGCCTCCCCCGCCCGCCGCCGCGCGTCCGCGGCCCGCGCCTGCTCCAGCGCGTCCGGGTTGACCGCCAGCACGCTGCGCAGCGTCGGCCCCGCCCAGTCGATCGCCCGGATGCGCGCCAGGTAGCCCTCGACCAGCGCCACCGAGGTGGTCT
The DNA here is from genome assembly GCA_036259515.1 of Thermoanaerobaculia bacterium. GTDB lineage: Bacteria > Acidobacteriota > Thermoanaerobaculia > Multivoradales > JBCCEF01 > DATABP01. The sequence goes on from DATABP010000640.1 coordinate 2,077, forward strand.
CGCCGGCGGCGAGCGCGGCGGAGATCTCGGGCAGCGAGCGGCCGAGGAAGCCCTCCGGAGCGTGCGGCGCGGGGGCCGCGGGGGCGGCCGGCGCGGGAGCGGGAGCGGGCGCCCGCCCAGCCGGCGCCC
>DATABP010000641.1:0-2022 GCA_036259515.1 Thermoanaerobaculia bacterium
GGCCGGGATCGACCCGTTCCAAGGTGCTCGGAACGGCCCGTCGGCCGGGATCGACCCGTTCGAGGGTGCTCCGAACGCCTCGTCGGCGGGGATCGACCCGTCCCAAGGTGCTCCGAACGCCTCGTCGGCCGGAAACGACGCATTCGAAGGTACTCAGAACGGCTCGTTCCTCGCGTTCGTCCCCTTCCGAGGTGCTCAGAAGGCGACGAATTGTAGATCCGTCCGGTTCCGAGGACCTCTGCGTCGACGAGCCGCCGGCGCGACGCGCCCGCCTGCGCAGCGGCCGGCCTCCTCGCCGGCCGAACGGCCCGGCCGCCACGGAGGGGGGCCGCGACCGGACGACCTCAGCCGCCTTCGTCGCCGCCCGTCTCCCTCCCCTTCCGCGTCTCGAGCGGCGTCCGCCACAGCGGCTCGGCCTCGCCGAACGCCGCCGCCAGCCGCCGCGCCAGGACGAAGAGGAAGTCGGAGAGGCGGTTGAGATAGGCGAGCGCCTCCGGCGCCACGATCTCCTCCCGGGCCAGCCCGATCGCCGCCCGCTCCGCCCGCCGGCAGACGGTGCGCGCCAGGTGCGCCAGCGCCGAGTACCGCCCGCCGCCCGAGAGGATGAACGACCTGAGCGGCTCCTGCCCCGCGAGCCACCCGTCCATCGTCTCCTCCAGCCAGGCGATCCGCTCACCGGTGATCGGCCGCGGCACCGGGTAGGGCGAGTCCGGCGGCGTCGACAGCATGTTGCCGGCGTCGAAGAGGTCGTTCTGCACCCGGTCGAGGGCGGCGAGCACCTCGTCGCGCAGGGCGGCCACGGGCTCCCCCTCCGCCTCCCCGAGCGCCGCCCGCAGCAGCCCGAGCGTCGCCTGCAGCTCGTCGATGGCGCCGAAGCTCTCGATCCGCGCCGAGTCCTTCGCCACCCGCCGGCCGCCGATCAGGCTGGTCTCCCCGGCGTCGCCGGTGCGGGTGTAGATCTTCGACAGGCGCATCGGAGGAATCGTACCAGCGCCGCCGCAGCGATCAGCTCCGCCACAGCTCCCGGAAGACGAACCACTGATGCGGCGTCCGCCGGATCGCCTCCTCCAGGTCGCCCGCCAGCCGCCGCGCCGCTCCGAGCAGGTCCGCGCGCCGGTCCGCCGTCCGCGCCACCTCGATCGGCGGGTGGAACACGACCTCGTACCGCCGCCGCCCGAGGCGGTGGACGAACGCCGGGAGGATCGGCACCCCCGTCTGCCGCGCCAGCACCAGCGGGCCGATCGGCAGCGCGTAGGGGCGGCCGAAGAGGGGGACCTCGAGCGCGCCGCCGCCCTTCCGCGGCCGGTCCCCCTGGAGGGCCACCACCTCGCCCCGCTCGAGCGCCTCGCGGAGGGCGAGGCCGAGGAACGGGTCGTCCTCGGCGAAGTGGGTGCGGTAGCCGCCGCCGAGCCGCGCCTGGAGGCGCTCGGCGACCCATGCCTGGGCGCGGGGGTCGAGCTCCTCCTCGCGCACCACGTGCATCGTCGTGCCCTCCTCGGTGGCCGGCACCGAGGAGGCCATCTCCCAGTTGCCGACGTGGCCGGTGACCAGCACCAGGCCGGCGGCGGCGCGGGAGAGGCGGTCCCACTCGGCGCGGCCGCGCGCCTCGACGACGAAGGCGGCGTCGGTGAACAGGCGCTCGTAGCGCTCGGTCTGCGACCAGGCGAAGGAGTAGAAGGTGCGCCAGATGCGGCGCTGGCGCTCCACCCAGCCGGCGGTGCCCAGCGCGGCGGCCAGGTTGGCGGTCACCGCGCGGCGGATGCGCCACAGGAGGAGGAAGAAGAGGCCGGTCATCACCGGCATCACCAGCCGCTTGAAGCGGTCGGAGCGGCGGGCGCCGAAGGCGTGGGCGCGGAACCAGAAGACGCCGGTGACGTGGAACGGCCCCAGGAGGCGCGCCAGCCGGCCGCGCTCCGGCGCGTGCGGGGCCGCCGGCGCGACGGCGCCGTTCGGCCGCGGCTCGGCGCCACGCCGGCTCACCGGGCAGCCTCCTCCGCCGCGCCCTCGCCGCCCCTCCGCCGC
>DATABP010000642.1:0-3516 GCA_036259515.1 Thermoanaerobaculia bacterium
GGCGCCGGCGCGGCGGCGGCGCGCGGCGGCGGACGGTACGAACGGCGCGGGGCGGCTCATCTCGACGGCTCCTCCTCGGGCGTGGGACGGCGGCAAGGAACGAAGGAAGCCGGCCGACACTACTGCGCCCGAGCGGCGGGCGACAAGCGCGGCCGGCCGCGTCCGGGACCGCATTCGCGGCGGGCGGTTTCCTATTGTGCCGCCAGCGGCTAGAATGGGGACATACCTACGCCGACCGGGGAGCTCCCGACCGGAAGTCGCCGTACCAAGGAGTCACGATGTCCCGACGCCTCTCCGTCCCTCCGTACCGCTTCGCGGCGCTCGCCGCGGCCGGCGCCGCTCTGTGCGCCGCGGTCCTCCTCGCCGCTCCGCCCGTGGTCGCCCAGGACGAGCCGGCCGAGGTCTTCATCGACCGCGTCGAGGTCGACGTCGTCAACCTCGAGGTGGTGGTCACCGATGACGACGGCAACCCCATCCGCGGGCTGACCAAGGAGGACTTCCGGGTCTTCGAGGACGGCGAGCCGGTCGATCTGACCAACTTCTACGCCGTCGAGGGCGGCGCCCGCCGCGACCTCGCCGCCGACCAGCCGGCCGACTCGCCGCTCCTCGACCTGGGCGAGGAGGAGGCCGCCGCGGAGGAGGTCCTCCCCAAGGAGCAGCGGCTGAGCCTGGCGGTGGTGATCGACAACGCGAACATCGACCCGGGCAGCCGGAAGCGCATCCTCGACCAGCTCCGCGAGCACCTCGAGGCCGTGCTCCGCCCCGGCGACCGGGTGATGGTCGCCAGCCTCGAGCCGCAGCTCGAGGTGCGCCAGGGCTTCACCGACGACGTCGCCGCGGTCGACGCCGCGCTCGACGAGATCGGCCGCGCCGCCGCCGGCCGCGCCGACCTCTTCGCCCAGCGGCGGATGATCCGGCAGTCGATCTCGACCCTCGACAACTCGGTGAACGCGGCCGGCGGCCCCGAGTCGCAGGACACGCCGGAGGCGGGCGCCGACCGCGTCCTCCAGCTGATCACCAGCTACGCCGCCCAGGCCGAGACGGTGATGCGCCAGACCTTCACCTCCCTCGACACGCTGACCGCCTCGCTCGCCGGCCTGCCCGGCCGCCGCGCCGTGCTGCTGGTCTCCGAGCACCTCTCCACCAACCCGGTGCAGACGCTGCTCGAGGAGTGGTACAACAACTTCTCGGGCGTGGTGCCCGGCCTGCGCGACCCGATCAACGAGGGCCGGCGCTTCGACGTGTCCGAGCCGCTGCGCCGGGTGGCGCACCAGGCGGCGGCCGACCGGGTGACCTTCTACACCCTGCACGCCAGCGGCTCGCGGATGCCGGGCGCCGGCGACGGCATGATGCTCACCGCCCCTGGCGCCGTCGCCGACCTCGGCACCATGGAGCCGCTGATGCACCTGGCGGCCGCCACCGGCGGCAGCTCGATGCTCAACAGCGGCAACGCCGAGGCATTGGTCGAGCGGATGAGCGCCGACTACCGCGACTACTACTCGCTCGGCTACACCAGCCCGAAGAGCCAGGACGGCCGCTACCACCGCATCGAGGTGCGGGTGCCCGGCCGCGACCTGCGGGTGCGCCACACCGAGGGCTACCGCGCCAAGACCGCCGAGCAGCGGATGAAGGAGCGGACGCTGTCGGCGCTGATCTTCGACGTCGCCGACAACCCGCTCGACGTCCGCGTGCAGCTCCTCGCCGAGCAGGAGCAGAACCGCCACTACGTGCTGCCGGTGATGGTGCGGGTGCCGATCTCCCGGCTCGTCCTCTTGCCGCAGGAGAACGTCCACGTGGCGAAGCTGACCATCGTCGTCGCGGTGCGCGACGCCGACGGCGGGCTGTCGAACCCGCAGCGGGTCGAGGTGCCGATCGAGATCCCCAACGACAAGCTGCTCGAGGCGATGGGGCAGGACGTCGGCCACGGGCTGAACCTGCTGGTGCGCAAGGGCGACTCGAAGCTGGCGGTCGGCGTGCGCGACGAGCTGTCGGCGGTCGAGTCGACGCTCAACCTCAACGTCTCGGTGGGCGAGGGGTAGGCGGCATGGAGAGGTCGTCTTCGCGGCGCCCTGCCGGCGCCGGCGCCGGTCCGGCTCGCCCGCGCGGCGCCGTTCGCGTCCGGCGCGCGCTCGGCTGGCTCCTGGCGGCGTGGCTCTCGACGTACGGTGCGGCGACCGCGCAGGAGCCGCCGCCGGCGGAGCCGGCCCCGGCGCCGCAGGCGGCTCCCGCCCGGGAGCAACCGCCCCAGGAGCCCGCCCCCGGCGACGTCTCCTTCGACGAGCTGCTCGCCGCGGAGGAGGCCGCCGCGGCGGCCGACGCCGAGGCGCTCGCCCGCAGCCGCTCGCGCCTCCCCTTCGAGCTCCGCTCGCAGCCGCTCGAGGGGCTGCCCGCCGGGATGGCGGCGCTGATCCTCGGCAGCCGGCCGGGCGGGCAGGTGGTCAGCTCGGTGCTCGCCCTGCCGCTCGGCCGCGCCGTCGAGCCGGCGCCGCCTCCCCCTCCGCCGCCGATCGACGAGGAGGCCGCCGCCGCAGAAGCCGCCGGCGAGGAGGGCGGAACCGCCGCCGAGGCGCCGCCCGCCCCGCCCGCGGACCCCGGCCCGCCGCGCGAGCTGGTGGCGCTCGTCGTCGAGATCGACGGCTCGACGCTCCTCGGCCCCAACCCAGGCGAGCGCGCCGAGGTCGAGGTCTTCGCCTACGCCCTCGCCGGCAACGGCGGGGTGCGCGGGTTCCTGTCGCAGCGCCTGCCGCTCGACCTCGCCGACTACGGCGAGGCGCTCTACGCCGGCGGCGTCAAGATGGTCGGCCACCTGGCGCTGCCGCCCGGCGAGTACGTGCTGCGGGTGCTCGTCCACGAGGCGTCGTCGCAGCGCTTCGGCCTGCGCGCCGTGCCGCTGACCGTTCCGGCCGGCTCGGCGGTCTCGCCGCCGCTCGCCGCCGAGCCCGCCGCCGGCGCCGAGTCGCCGTGGCTCCTCGTCCTCGAGTCGCCGCACGGCCTGTTCGGGCGGGTCGACTTCGGCGAGCTGCTCCACCGGGCGGGGACGCCGCTCCCCTCGGCGCTGCCGGTGCTCCCCGGCGACGAGGCGGAGATCGACCTCCTGATCACCCGCGGCGCGGCGGCGCCCGAGAGCTTCGAGGCGCGCCTCCTCGACGTCGAGGGCGAGCCGGCGGCGACGCTCGCCGCGCCGGTGCTGGCGCGCTCCGGGACCGACCTCGCCGGCTTCGACCGCCTCCGCCTCCGCCTGCCGCTCGACGAGCTCGCCGTCGGCAGCTACTTCCTCACCCTGGCCGGCGTCGTCGACGGGCGGGAGGCAATCTCCCCGGAGCTGCCGCTGGTCGTCACCCGCGACACCGGCGGCGCGCTGGTGTGGACCGACGTCGAGCGGCGGCTCTCGGGCGGCGCGGCGTCGGCCGAGCTCGCCCTCGGCGGCCAGGAGGAGGGCGGCCGCCGCCGCGGCGGTGCGCGCAACGAGCGGGCCGAGCGCGCCGTCGCCGCCGCCTACCGCGCGGTGCTCGACCG
>DATABP010000643.1:0-4090 GCA_036259515.1 Thermoanaerobaculia bacterium
GGCCTCCTGCGCGGCGGCCGGGGCGGCGGCGAGGAGGGCGGCGAGCGCGAGGGCGGCGGCCCCACGGGCCAGCGCGGCGGCGAGGGCGGTCGCGCCGGGCGTCGGCGGCGCGGGCGGCGCGGCGGGTTCGTTCATGCGGGCGCAGGTCTCCACCCGCCGTCTACGGACGCGGGCTGGCGCGGGTTGCGCCGGCGCGGCGGTTGGTAGGATCGCCGGCTCCGACGATGCTCAGCCTCCGCGATCCCGTCCACGGCTTCGTCCGCGCCGACGAGCTGGAGTCCGCGCTGCTCGACAGCCGGCCGATGCAGCGGCTGCGCTCGATCCACCAGCTCGGCCTCGCCTCGCTCGTCTTCCCCGGCGCCGAGCACAGCCGCTTCTCGCACGCGGTGGGGGCGATGGAGCTCGCCGGGCGGGTCTACGACGCCCTCGCCGCCCACGCGCCGGACCTCCTGCCGCCGTCGCCGGCGGCCCGCGAGCGCCGGCTGGTGCGCCTCGCGGCGCTCCTCCACGACGTCGGCCACGCGCCCTTCTCGCACTCCGCCGAGGGGCTGTTCGAGGACGGCCTCGAGCACGAGGAGATGACCCGGCGCCTCCTCGCCGGCGAGGAGATCGCCGGCTGCTTCGCGCGCCACGGCGGCGGCGTCGAGCCGGCGGAGGTGGCGGCGCTCCTGGCCGGCGGCGAGGGCCCCGTCGGCCGCCTCCTCGCCGAGGTCGTCTCCGGCGCGCTCGACGTCGACAAGATGGACTACCTCCTGCGCGACAGCCTCTACTGCGGCGTGCGCTACGGCAGCTACGACCTCGACCGCCTGCTCGACACGCTGCGGCCGCTGCCGCGCCCGGACGGCGGCGGCTGGGGGATCGGCGTCGACGAGGGCGGCGTCCACGCCGTCGAGGCGCTGGTCATGGCGCGCTACTACATGTTCACCCAGGTCTACTTCAACCCCACCAGCAAGGCGCTCGAGCTGCACCTCAACGAATGGCTGCGCGAGGTCGACCGCCGCTGGCCGGCCGATCCCGAGAGCTTCCTGGGCTGCGACGACGTCGAGGTCACCGTCGAGCTGCGGCGCTCGGGGTCGCGGCACGCGCGGTCGATCGTCGAGCGCCGGCACGACCCGCTCGCCTTCGAGACCGGCGAGCACCTGTCGGGCGAGGAGCGGCGGCGCTTCCAGGCGGTGCTCGCCGACGCGGCCGGCGAGCTCTCCGGAGCCCTCGGGCCGGGCGAGCTCCTGGTCGCCCACTCGGCGAAGGACCCGCACCGGCTGGAGGCCTCCGGCGTCCTCGTCCGCCACCGCGACGGCCGGCTCGAGCCGCTCGCCGACGCCAGCCAGCTCCTCCGCCACCTGGTGCGCATCGAGCGCTTCCGGGTCTACGCCCCGGCGGAGCGCCGCCCGCTGGTGGCGGCGGCGATCGGCCGGCGCTGGCGGGAGAGCGGTCGGGAAACTTGAGACGAAGCCCTGCGTAACGAACGGCGGACCGGCGCGCGCCGGTCGAGGACGGAGACCATGCGGACGAAGGGCGATCGAGGACGGAGGGCGCGGGGCGCGGCGTGGCTGACGATCTGGCTGATCGCCGGCGTCGCCGGCCTCGCGGCGCTCCTCTGGGCCTTTCCGCGCGTCTACCCGTTCTACCCCGCGGAGTGGACGATCCAGCGCGAGGAGGCGGTGGCGATCGCGCTCGAGGGCTTCGCCGACCTCGGCGACCCGGTCGAGGACCCCTTCGTGGCCGCCGTGCTGTCGAAGAGCTCGCTCCTCGAGGAGCGGCTGCTCCGCGCGCTCCCCGACGGCGAGGCGGAGCGCCTGCGCGGCAGCCTGGTCGGCAAGCAGGTGTTCGACTGGCAGGTGGTCGTCTATCCCCCCGGAGCGCGGCCCGGCGAGTGGACCTACCGCGCCCGCATCTCGCCGACCGGCGAGGTGATGGACCTCCTGCTCCGCGTTCCGCCCGACGAGCCGGCGGACGCGCTCGACGCCGACGCCGCGCGACGGCGCGCGGCGGAGTTCCTCACCGCCCGCGGCATCGACCTCGCCGACTTCGCCCCGCCCGAGGTGCGCCAGCGCGACCTCCAGGCGCGCCGCGACACCGGCGTGCGCTTCCGCGCCCGCGAGGCGGTGTTCGGCGACGAGGTGCCGTACGGCTTCGAGGTCCACTTCGCCGGCGACCGCCTGATCGGGCACGAGCTCTACTACGACATCCCCGACGCCGACGAGATCATCGCCTCGCTGCAGCCGGTCAACCTCCTGTCGCAGCTCCGGCTGATGGTGCCCTTCCTCCTCATCCCGGTGGTCGGGCCGCTCTTCCTGCGCCGCTACCACGCCGGCGAGGTCGGGGTGCGGCGCTCGGCGCAGATCTTCCTGCTGGTGCTCGCCACCGGCACGCTGCTCGTGGCGCTCGCCGGCTCGGCGGTCAGCGAGGGGGTCGGCTTCGGCGTGCTGTCGCGGGTGCAGGTGGCGTGGGCGTGGAGCGCGCAGATCGTCATCTTCTGGTTCTCGGCGATGGCGGCGACGGCGGCGCTGTCGTGGGCGGTCGGCGAGGCGCTGGCGCGCGAGCGCTGGCCGCAGAAGCTGGCGGCGTTCGACGCCGTCTTCCGCCGCCGCTTCGCCAACGCCACCGTCGCCCGCTCCTCGTTCGTCGGCTTCATGGCCGGCCTGGGGATCGCCGGCGGCCTGATGCTGCTCCTGGCGCTCCTGCCGGCGGCCTGGACCGAGCCGCGCGTCTCCTACCTCTTCGGCCCGTGGTGGGAGAGCGCCCGCTGGCCGGGGCTGGCGCTGGTCGCCTTCCTCCTCTGCTACGTGCTGTTCAGCGAGCTCTTCGGGCGGCTGTTCCTGGTCACCGCGGCGCTCCGGCGGTTCGGCGCCTGGGGCGGCGGCGCGCTGGTGGCGCTCCTCCTGGGGCTCCTCTACTGGCCGATGGCCAGCGGCATCGACGGCGCGTGGGCGGTCGGCTTCGGCGTCCTGGGATCGGCGGCGCTGGTGGCGCTCTTCCTGCGCCACGACCTGTGGACGACGGTGGTCGCCTCGTTCACCGCCAACGTCGCCGCAGCCGGCGCCGCCTTCCTCCTCGCCGACGACCCGTTCCTCACCTTCCAGGGAGCGCTGCCGCTCGTCGTCGCCGCGCTGCCGATGCTGTTCGGGCTGCGCGAGCTGGTCGGCGGCGCCCAGCTCGAGTACCGCTGGGAGGACGTGCCGCTCCACGTGCGGCGGATCGCCGAGCGCGAGCGCCAGCGCGTCGAGCTGGAGACGGCGCGGCGCATCCAGAGCTCGATCCTCCCCGAGCTGCCGCCGCAGCTCCACGGCGTCGAGATCGCCCACGCCTACCTGCCGGCCAGCGAGGTCGGCGGCGACTTCTACGACGTCCTGGCGCTCGAGGACGGCCGGCTGGCGGTGGCGGTGGGCGACGTCGCCGGGCACGGCGTGTCGTCCGGGCTGGTGATGTCGATGGCGAAGTCGGCGCTGGCGGTGCAGGTCACCTTCGACCCCGAGGTCGACCCGGTGTTCCGCACCCTGAACCGCACCGTCTACCAGACGGCCCGGAAGCGCCTCCTCGCCACCCTCTGCTACGCCCTCCTCGACCCGGTGCGCCGCGAGCTGGTCTACGCCTCGGCCGGGCACCTCTTCCCGTACCGCATCGACCGCGAGGGCCGGGTCGACGCCCTGGAGTCGATCGCCTACCCGCTCGGCGTCCGCGACGAGCTCGACGTGCTGTCGCAGAAGGCGCAGCTCTCCCCCGGCGACACGCTGTTCCTGTTCTCGGACGGGATCGTCGAGGCGCGTCGGGAGGGGACGGAGGAGCAGTTCGGCTTCGAGCGGCTGGAGGCGGTGCTGCACGACAACGCGCTGTCGACGGTCGGGCGGGTGCGCGACGCGGTGCTCGAGGCGGTGGCGGACTTCGCGGGCGCGGCGCCGCGCGAGGACGACCTCACCGTGCTGGTGCTGCGGCTGCCGTAGGGCGGGAGAGCCGGAGCGTCCCGCGCCGGCGCGATCGGGCGGCCAGCGCGATCACGGCGAGCGCCAGCGCGGTGGGCGCCGACAGCGCCGCGCCCGCCGCCAGGCCGACCGGCCGGTAGACGAGCTCCACCGTGCCCTCGCCCGCCGGC
>DATABP010000644.1:0-1999 GCA_036259515.1 Thermoanaerobaculia bacterium
TCGTCGGCGGCCCACAGCTCGCCCGCGCGGCGGCCGGGGGCGAGGAGCGGCGCGACGGTGCGCGGCGGGTCAGGCCAGCCGTCGCGCACCGGCCGCCATGCGCCGCCGCCCTCGCGGCGGAAGAGGCGCCCGTCGGAGAGCCCGGTGACGTAGGCCCGGTGCGGGTGCGACGCGGCGGAGACGACCACCGTCTCCGGGTCGCCGGGGTCGATCGCGACGCTGCGGAGATAGCTCACCTCGAGCCCATCCTCCGGCGACCGCCAGGTGGCGCCGCCGTCGTCGCTCTCGAAGTACCCGTCCCCGGCGGCGACGCGCAGCGCCTCTGGGCGCGCCGGGTGGATCGCCAGCTCGTGGGTGTCGTAGGGACCACCGGGCACGCGGTCGCGCCAGCTCTCGCCGCCGTCGGAGGTGGAGACCAGCGCTCCGGCCTCGATCGCCAGCCACAGCCGGCCGGGATCGCTCGGGTGGCAGGCGATCCACCGCACGTGGTGGGTCGCGGGCTCGGGCGGGAACGACCACTCCGGCGCCGACGGCAGCTCGTCGAGCCCGCGCGCCCGCTCGAAGCGCCAGCCGTCGCCGGCCTCCGTGCCGCGCCACAGCGCCGAGGGCTCGGTCCCCGCCCACACCCGGCCCGCCTCGGCAGGGCTCGCCGCCACCGCGGTGATCTCCACGCCGGCCAGGCCCACCCGCCGCCAGCTCCGGCCAGCGTCGTCGGTCGCCCACAGGCCCTCGCCCGAGGTGCCGCACCACGCCCGCCCCGGCGCCAGCGGATCGGCCGCCAGGCAGGAGAGCCGCCGGCCGGAGAGCTCCGCCCCCTCGGCGACTGCGCCGCCCTCCGGCTCGACGACGAGCAGCCGATCGCGGGTGGCGACGAGGAGCGTCATCGTGGGCGGCTTCAGGCCAGGTCGAGGTCGGTCTTCGCGAAGTCGTCGCCGACGCAGAGGAGCGGACGATCGGCCAGCCGCGCGACGGCATAGGCGAGGCAGTCGCCGAAGTCCGGCGCCGCCGGATGGCGCGCCTTCCCGAAGCGGCGGACGGCGCGCGCCGCCTCGCGCCAGGTGCGCCTCGACGAAAGGACGGTCCGCACTCAGAACGGGTTGGTGGCGAACACCGACAGCTCCGGCACGAAGCCGCGGTCGTCCATCTCCAGCACGGCGACGACGGCGTGGGCGATCTCCTCCGGGCGGAGCTTCTTCGGCGAGGGCTCCTGCTCGCGGCCGACCTTGGCGAAGAAGGCGGTCTGCACCTCGCTCGGGTTGATCAGGAAGACGCGGACGTCGTGGCGGCGCAGCTCGTCGCGCCAGCACTCGGTCATCCCGCGCAGCGCGAACTTCGAGGCGCTGTAGGCGGTGCCGCCGCGGCCGCCCTTGAGCCCCGAGGTGGACGAGATGTTGACGATGTTGCCGGAGCCCTGGCGGACGAAGTGCTTCGCCGCCTCGCGCGCCATCAGGAAGGCGCCGAAGACGTTGGTGCGGAAGACCGCCTCGACGTCGGCGAGCGCCGTGTCGACGAGCGGCGCGAAGGTTCCGAAGCCGGCGTTGTTGACCAGCACGTCGATCCGCCCGTGGCGGTCGACGAACTCGGCGACGGTGCGCACCGCGTCGGCCTCGACGCCGACGTCGGCGGCGATCCAGCCGGCGCCGATCTCCTCGGCCGCCCGGCGCAGCGGCTCCTCGCGGCGGCCGGTGATCGTCACCTCCGCCCCCCTGGCGACCAGCGCGGCGGCGATGCCGCGGCCGATGCCCTCGCTCCCCCCGGTGACCAGCGCCTTGGCTCCTGCGATCTCCATCGGTCGTCCTCCGCCGGCAGGTGTATCACAGCCGGCGGGGGATGATCGGGCGCCGAGGCGCGGCTCACGGCGCGGCGGGCGGGCGGCGGCGGCCGCGCCAGCGCTCGGCCAGCGCCCAGGCGCCGTGGAGGCAGGAGACGAGGAGCGCCAGCGCGGCCGCCTCGCGGTAGCCGAGCGGCGTCTCGGGCCGTCCGAGGACGAGCGCGCCGA
>DATABP010000645.1:0-1563 GCA_036259515.1 Thermoanaerobaculia bacterium
CGTTGACGATCACCGCGAACTCGTAGGCGGGGAGCGCCAGCGGCACGGCGGCGGCGAGCGCCACCGCCGAGGGCAGGAAGCCGCGCACCAGGTCGCGCTCGATGCGCGCGCCGCAGCGCGGGCAGGGGGCGCCCCGGGAGAGGCCGGGGAGGGTCAGCTCGCAGACGGCGCAGGCGGCGGCGCGGGCGGGCGGCGGCGGCGCCGCCCGCCGGCCGTCGGCGTCGGGCAGGATGGCGTTCCACACCCGCCGGCGGTCGAGCGCCAGGTCCGAGGCGAGCGCCAGCGCCGCCACCGCGACGTAGCACCAGGCGCCGGGCAGCACCTCGACGTCGGCCGGGGCGGCGGCGCGGAAGTAGGTCGCCACGCCGGCGATCACCACCACGTCGGTCATGCTCCAGATGCGCATCTCCTGGTTCCAGCGGAAGAGCCGCCCGCGCTCGCGGAGCGGCCAGCCCCAGCGCAGCGAGCCGAGCACGGCGCAGAGCGTCGCCGCGCGGAGCGCCGGGAAGACCAGCGCGAAGAGCAGGAACCCGAGGGCGAACGGGAACCACACCTGCCGGTAGATCACCGGCACGCTCGAGATCAGCCGGCTCTCGTCGAACACCAGGTAGCGGATGGTCGAGGCGAGGAGGGGCAGGAAGGCGGCGAAGGGGAGGAGCAGGAGCGTCGCCGCGGCGGCGGCCAGCGCCAGCCCGAGGTGGGTCGAGGCGCGGCGGTCGAGCACCCGGTCGCAGCGCCGGCACTCGGCGACCGACCGCGGCGGGAGCGGCGGGAGGACCTGCGTGCTGCCGCAGTCGGCGCAGGTGATCCGCATCGCCGGGAGCCGGCGTGCAAGAGGGATTCCCGGTCCGCCGCCCGCGCCACCGTGGCACGTCCCGTGATAGAGAAGCCGTCGGTGACCGCGCCCCCGTCCGCGCCTCCCGCGCTGCCCGACCTCGCGGCGATCCGCGCCGCCGCCGGCCGCATCGCGCCCTGGGCCCGGCGCACCCCGGTGCTCACCTCGTCGACCACCGACCGCCGCGCCGGCGCCCGCCTCTACTTCAAGGCCGAGCCGTTCCAGCGCGCCGGCGCCTTCAAGTTCCGCGGCGCCGCCAACGCGGTGCTGTCGCTGCCGCCGGGGGCCGCGGCGGCCGGGGTGGTCACCCACTCCTCCGGCAACCACGGCGCGGCGCTGGCGCTGGCGGCGCGGCTCGCGGGGCTCCCCTGCCGGGTGGTGATGCCGGAGGGGGCGCCGCGGGTCAAGCGGGAGGCGGTGGCCGGCTACGGGGCGGAGATCGTCCTCTGCGCTCCCACCGCCGAGGCGCGCGAGGCGACGGCGGCGCGGCTGGTCGCCGAGACCGGCGCCCGGCTCGTCCATCCCTACGACGATCCGGACGTCATCGCCGGCCAGGGCACCGCGGCGCTGGAGCTGATCGAGGAGGTCGGCCCGCTCGACGCGGTGGTGGTGCCGGTGGGCGGCGGCGGGCTGGCGAGCGGCACGGCGATCGCGCTCGCCGGGGTGGCGCCGGGAGCGCGGGCGGTCGGCGCCGAGCCGGCGGCGGCGGACGACGCGGCGCGCTCGCT
>DATABP010000646.1:0-3261 GCA_036259515.1 Thermoanaerobaculia bacterium
CGACCGCCGGCCGGATCTGCCCGGCCGCCGGGAACGCCCGCTCGAACTGCTGGAGCCGGTGCTCGACGTTGACGAAGGTGCCTTCCTTCTCGGCGTGGTGGGCGGTCGGCAGCACCAGGTCGGCGGCGGCGGCGAGCGGCGTGTCCGCCCAGCCGAGGACCACCAGGTACCCGGCCTGCCGGAAGCGGGCGACCGCCGCCTCGTCGTGCGCCGCGGGGACGTCGCTGTCGGCGACGATCAGGAGGTCGAGCCCCTCGGCGCCCTCGCCCCAGGCCAGCCCGCCGTCCTCCGCCGGGATGCCAGCGAGCTCGACCCCGCGCCGGTTGGGCACCGTCTCGCCGCCGACGATCCCGCCCTTCGTGTTGGGGATCGACCAGGCCGGGCCGGAGGTCAGCGGCTGGGTCAGCCGCTCGATCCCGGCCGCCCCGGCGAGCCGCGCCAGCACCCAGGCCTCCTCGGTGGTCAGGTTGCCGGAGGCGACGATCGCCGTCCGGCCTCCGTCGGCCGCCTGGAGCCGCGCCGCCAGCTCGTCGAGCGCACGCGACCACGACACCGGCGCCGGCTCGCCGTGCTCGCGCCGGCGCGGCGCGGCCAGCCGCGGCACCAGGTGGTAGCGCTCCCAGCTCGCCCGCCCGTAGTCGCACATCCAGTAGTCGTTGACCGCGGGATTGAAGCGCGGCTTGTAGCGGCGGATGACGCCCCGCTTGTGCTCGAGCGTCACGTTGCAGCCCACGTCGCAGCCGGTGCACAGGCTCGGCCGCTTGTCGAGGTACCACACGCGCTCGGCGAAGCGGAAGCGGGTCGAGGTCAGGGCGCCCACCGGGCAGACGTCGACCACGTTGGTCGACAGGTGGTTGTCGAGCGGCCGGCCGGGGAAGGTGCCGATCTCGGTGCGCGCGCCGCGGTTCATGAACGACAGCTCGCCGGTCTGCGAGACCTCGTGGGTGAACCGGATGCACCGCGTGCACTGGATGCAGCGGTTCATGTTGAGGAGCACGTTCGGCCCCAGCGGGATGCGCTCGCGGCCGGGGTAGGTCCGCTTGTCCTCGTAGCCGAAGCGCGAGAACGCCTGGCCGTGCTTGAAGGCGTAGTCCTGGAGGCCGCACTCGCCGGACTGGTCGCAGATCGGGCAGTCGAGCGGGTGGTTGATGAGGAAGAACTCCATCATCCCGCGCTGCGCCTCGGCGACCTCCGGCGTCTCCGTCGACACCACCATGCCGTCCTTCGTCACCTGCGTCGAGCAGCCGGCCTGGAGCTTCGGCATCCCCTCGACGGCGACCAGGCACATGCGGCACTGGCCGACGATCGACAGCCGCGGGTGATAGCAGTAGTGGGGGATCTGCACGCCGACCTGGGCGGCGGCCTCGATCAGGTTGGTGCCGCGCTCGACCTCGACCGTGCGGCCGTTGATCGTCACCGTCGGCATCAGTGGGCTCCCACCGGGGCGGCGATCGTCCCCTCGGAAAAGACCCGCCGGCGCGGGAACGGGCAGCCGCCGCCCCCGAGGTGCGCCTCGATCTCGTCGGAGAAGCCCTCGACCAGGCTCTTGACCGGCCCGACCGCCGCGTCGCCCAGGGCGCACAGCGAGTTGCCGGCGACGTGGGTGCAGATGTTCGCCAGGAGCGCCGCGTCCTGCGGCCGCCCCTGGCCGTTCTCGATGCGGGTGAGCAGGAGCTCCATCCAGTTGGTGCCCTCGCGGCAGGGGGTGCACTGGCCGCACGACTCGTGGTTGAAGAACTTGGCCAGCCGCGCCACCGAGCGGACCAGGCAGGTCGTCTCGTCGAGCACCATCACCGCCGCCGAGCCGAGCATCGAGCCGGCCTTGGCGACGGAGTCGAAGTCCATCGGCAGGTCGAGCCAGGTCTCGCCGTCGAGGATCGCCGCCGAGGCGCCGCCGGGGATGTAGGCCTTGAGCTTCCGCCCGCGCCACATCCCGCCGCAGCCGTCGAGCAGCTCGCGGAAGGTGATCCCGATCGGGTACTCGTAGGTGCCCGGGCGCTCGACGTGGCCGGAGACGGCGTAGAGCTTGGGGCCGGTGTTGCGCTCGTCGGTGCCGATCGAGCGGAACCAGTCGGCGCCGCGCTCGACGATGTGCGGCACGTTGGCCAGCGTCTCGACGTTGTTGATCACCGTCGGCGCCGCGAAGGCGCCGATCACCGCCGGGAACGGCGGCTTGACCCGCGGCTGGCCGCGCTTGCCCTCGAGCGACTCGAGCATGCCGGTCTCCTCGCCGCAGATGTAGGCGCCGGCGCCGACGTGGACGTGCACGTCGAGCGCGAAGCCGGAGCCCATCACCTTGCGGCCGAGGATGCCGGCGTCGTAGGCGTCGCGGATCGCCTCCTCCATGATCGCGATCGCCGCCGTGTACTCGCCGCGGATGTAGACGTAGCAGGTCGCCGCGCCCACCGCGTAGCAGCAGATCGCGCAGCCCTCGATGAGCTGCTGCGGGTCGTGCTCCATCAGCAGGCGGTCCTTGAAGGTGCCCGGCTCGGACTCGTCGGCGTTGCACACCAGGTACTTGGGGCCCTCGGTCTTGGGGATGAAGCTCCACTTCATGCCGGCGGGGAAGCCGGCGCCGCCGCGGCCGCGGAGGCCGGAGCGCTTCACCTCTTCCACGACCTCCTCCGGCGACCGCTTCAAGGCGGCGGCGAGCCCGGCGTAGCCGCCCGCCTTCCTGTACCCGGCGACGGTGCGCGCCGCCGGGTTGCCGACGTTCCGGGTGAGCACGCGCTCGAAGGCCATCAGGCGAGCCCCTCGACGATCTCGCGCACCCGCTCGGGGGTGAGGTTCTCCTGGTAGGTGTCGCCGACCATCATCATCGGCGCGGTGTCGCAGGAGCCCAGGCACTCGAAGTGGACGAACGAGCAGCGCCCGTCGGCGGTGACCTCGCCCTCGCCGACGCCGAGCACCTCGTGGAGCGTCTCCATGATCTCGTCCGAGCCGCGGAGCTGGCAGGACAGGTTGGTGCACACCCGGATGCGGTGGCGGCCGACCGGCTTCTGGTGGAAGAGGTCGTAGAAGGTGACGACGCCGTAGACCTCCGACGCCGGCAGCTCGAGCTCGTCGGCCAGCGCCGCGATCGCGTAGTCGGGCAGCCAGCCGCCGCAGCGCCGCTGGACGACGTGGAGGGCCGGGATCAGCGCCGCCCGCTTCGTCGGGTAGCGGCCGATCAGCTCGGCGATCCGCCGCCGCGACGCCTCGTCGATCACCGGCTCGGCCGGCGGCGTCGCCGGCCACGGCTCGCCGAAGCCGCCGGCCGTC
>DATABP010000647.1:0-2515 GCA_036259515.1 Thermoanaerobaculia bacterium
ACGGCCGCTGCCCTGTGCACGGCCGTCGCCGTCCTCCTCCTCCTCGTCGCCGCCACCGCCGCCGGCGCCGTGCTCCAGCGCGGCGCAGCCACCTCCGAGGCGCGGCTCTCCGCCGAGCTCGCGGCCAAGCAGCAGGAGCTCGCCGCCACCGAGCAGCGCATCCCCGGCGCCTCGCAGGAGCTCGCCCAGCTCCAGGAGCTCAAGGGCTCGAAGCTCGAGAGCTTCGAGTTCAAGATCTGCAACCTCGGAACGCGGCCGATGTTCGTCGAGTGGCTGCACGCGAGCTGGGTCGGCCCGGAGGGTGCCTTCGAGGAGTTCGACAGCGCCTTCTTCGGCTACGAGACGTGGGAGATCGCGCCCGGCGGCACCGGCAAGTTCGGCTTCGTCAGCGGCGACGAGGTGGTGTGGGACGGCAAGGCGGCGTTCGTCTCGGCGCTCCTCTCCTACGGCGGCGAGGAGTTCTTCCGCTCGGGCGCGGTGCGCAGCCTGGGCGTCGACTGCTTCAACCTCGACCTCGACCGTTAGAGCCGGCGGGCGGCCCCTTGTTCGTGCTCCAGGTCACGCCGCCCGACGGCGCCCGCTTCGAGCGGCCGGTCGACCGCGACGAGCTGGTCGTCGGGCGCTCCCCGCAGTGCGACGTGGTGGTCGACGACCGCTCGCTGTCGCGCCGCCACGTGCGCTTCCGGCTCGACGGCGGCGCCCTCTCCGTCGAGGACCTGGGGTCTAGCAACGGCACGCTGCTCGACGCCCGCCCGCTCCAGGGCGCCGTGCCGGTGGCGGCGGGGGCGCGGCTGACGCTGTCGCAGACGACGATCGAGATCGACGAGCGGGCCGACTCCGTCGCCCCCGCCCCGGCCGACCCCGAGCCGCTGGCGATGACCCTGATGCGGCGCGCCGACGAGCTGCTCGAGCCGGCGCCGCCCGCCTCCGCCCCGCCCGCCGAGCTCGGCCGCTACGCCGAGCGCCTGAAGCTGGTCAACCGGCTCAACCGCGAGCTGGGCGCCGCGGTCACCGTCGAGCAGGCGCTCGACCTCGCGCTCGACGGCGTCTTCGAGCACCTGCGGCCGGAGACGGCGCTGATCTACCTCGTCGAGACGGACGGGGCGGACGGCGGCGAGCTGCGGCTGGCGGCGGCGCGGCCCCCCGAGGCCGGGGCCGGCCGCCCGCCGTCGGGCACCCTGCGGCGCGAGGTGGTCGACCGCGCGCAGGCGGTGCTGGCGCTCGACGCGCGCTCCGACCGCCGCTTCGCCGGCGCCGAGAGCATCCTCGCCGCCGGCGCCCACGGCCTGATGGCGGCGCCGCTCGCCGACGCCGGCGGCGCGCTGGGGATGGTGGTCCTCGACTCGCGCCTCTCCGTGCGCAGCTTCGACGAGGACGACCTCGAGCTCCTCACCTCGATCGCCGCCGCCGCCGCCGCCCGGGTGCGCAACGTGCGGCTGACCCGTGACGCGATCGAGCGCGAGCGGCTGGAGAACGAGCTCCGCCTGGCGCGCCGGATCCAGATGTCGCTCCTCCCCAAGCGGGTGCCGCGGCCGGAGGGGTACGACGTCTACGCCGCCAACACACCGTCGCGCGCCGTCTCCGGCGACTACTACCAGATCGTCGAGCGCGCCGCCGGCGGCGAGTGCGCGCTGCTGATCGCCGACGTGTGCGGCAAGGGGATCGCCGCCTCGCTCCTCACCGCCACGCTCGAGGCGGTCTGCGCGGTGCTGCTGGCGGGCGGCGAGCCGGCGGCGGAGGTGTTCCGCGCCGCCTGCCGCTTCCTCCACCAGCGCACGCCGCCGGACAAGTTCGCCACCGCCTGCCTGGCGGTGCTCGACGTGGCCTCGGGGCGGATGGAGCTGGTCAACGCCGGGCACAACCCGCCGCTCGTGGTGCGCGCCGGCGGCGCGGTCGAGGAGCTCGAGGCGGGCGGCTTCCCGCTCGGCCTGGTGCCGGAGAGCGACTACGAGTCGGCGGCGCCGGCGCTCGCGCCGGGCGACGTCCTCGTCCTCTACACCGACGGCATCGTCGAGGCCGAGGACCCGGCGGGCGAGCAGTACGGGAGCGAGCGGCTGACCGAGCTGTGCCGGCGCGCGCGGGGCGGCACCGCCGCCGAGATCGCCGCCGCGCTGGAGGAGGACCTCGCCCGCTTCACCGCCGGGGCCGTCCAGGGCGACGACCGCACCTACGTGATCCTGCGGCGCGACGGGTAGGGGGGCGGGCGGGGCGGCTCAGCCGCCGGCGCCCAGCTCGCCCTCGCCGTCGGCCTCCTCGACGGCGCCGCCCTCGGCCGCCGCGCCGGGCCTCCGCGCGGCCGGCTGGCGGGTCTCCCACTCGGCGATCCGGTGGGCCAGCCAGTCGAGCACGTCGAACCCCGAGGTGAACACCGCCGCCGGCTGCGCCGAGGGCGACACGAAGACCGCGTAGCCGCCCTGGGTGCAGACGACGCGCAGGGTCTCCGGCTTGTCGTCGGGCGGTCGGGTCATCGCGGCGCGGGCTCCGCCGGCGATCGTACCGCAAGCGGTCCCGCGCC
>DATABP010000648.1:0-2022 GCA_036259515.1 Thermoanaerobaculia bacterium
CCCCCCCCCCACCGCCTCGACCCGCGGCGCGTAGGTGAAGAAGGTCTCGTCCTGGAACGAGAGGTCGGCGAAGCGGTGGCGCCGCCAGAGGTCCTCGACCTCCTCGCCGATCCGCTCCGGCGGCAGCCCGGACCACTTGCGCCGGTAGACGAAGGGGTCGGCGCAGAAGGCGCAGCGGAAGGGGCAGCCCTGGGACGAGACGTAGTCGAGCTGCCGGCGCCCCTTGAGCCGGAAGAACGCCTCGACGTCGAGAAGCCCGAAGTCGTGGCGGCGGAAGCCGTCGACGGCGGCGAACGGGCGCGGCGGGTTCTGGCGCGGCGTGCCGTCGGCGGCGCGGAACGAGCAGCCGGCGCAGCCGTCGAGCGCGTCGCCCGCCACCAGCCGCTCGACGACCTCGGCGAAGGTCTCCTCCCCCTGCCCCTGC
The DNA here is from genome assembly GCA_036259515.1 of Thermoanaerobaculia bacterium. Lineage (GTDB taxonomy): Bacteria > Acidobacteriota > Thermoanaerobaculia > Multivoradales > JBCCEF01 > DATABP01. Next base: position 425 of record DATABP010000648.1, read on the forward strand.
ACGGTGACGTCGACCGCCGGCTCGTCGAGGCACTCGAGGGCGAACATTGACGGGTGCCAGCCGCCCCACACCACCGGCAGGTCGGGGCGCCGGCGCTTGGCGGCGCGGCTCACCGCCACCGCGTCGCGGATCGGCGCCCCGGTCAGCACGGTGACGGCCAGGCACACCGCGTCGCCGCCGCCCACCGCCGCCGCCACCGCCGCCTCGGGGTCCGCCTCCAGCCGCCCGTCGACGATCACCACACGGTAGCGCGCCGGGTCGAGGTGCGAGCCGATGGCGACCAGCGCCAGCGGCATGGTGAAGAACACCGCCCGGGGGTTGTAGAGGACGACGGTCGGCCGCCCGTCGCCGCCGCCGGGCGCCGCCTCCCTCACGCCTCCTCCCGCAGGAGCAGCGAGCAGACGCAGCGCCGGCAGATCGCGTCGCGCTCGACGTCGAGGCCACGGCGCCAGGCGACGCTGGCCGGCGCGTTGAGCACCGCCCCGAGGCTCCCGGCCGCCCGCACGTTGCCGAGCGGCGGCTGGAAGAAGCACGGCCGCACCGTGCCGTCGGCCTCGATCACCGTCGACACCCAGGGCGCGTTGCAGCGCGGCGCCGCCGGCTCCGCGCGTCCGAGGAACGCCGCGAAGTGGCCGGCCAGGCGCCGGCGCAGGGTGGCGGCGTCCTCGGCGACGAAGCCGTTCGCGAGGTCGTCGGCGTGCTCGCGCTCCAGGCGGTCGATCTCGGCCGCGAGCCGCCGCAGGTCGTCCTCGCCGAGCGCCACCTCGCCGGCGCGCTCGGCGTCCCAGCCGCCGGGGCGGTTGAACGCCTCGCTCGACACGTCGGCGGCGAGGAACGAGAGGCGGCCGACGCCGATCTCGCGGGCGGCGCGGACGGTGGCGCAGAGGTGCGCGTGGTTGGCGCGCTGGACGGTGGTGCGGGCGGAGACCGCCACCGCCGGCGCCTCGGCGGCGAGCGCCGCCACCCCCGCGGCGAGCCGGTCGAAGGCGCCGGGCACCCGGCGGATCGCGTCGTGGACCTCGCGCGGGCCGTCGAGCGAGACGATCACGTCGTCGGCGAAGGCGGCGACGGCGGCGGCGTGGCGCGCCAGCGTCATCCCGGTCGAGAGCAGCGTCACGCCGATCCCCGCGTCGCGCAGGAGGCCGCCGATCGCCGGCACCTCGCGGTGCAGCAGCGGCTCGCCGCCCGAGAGCACCACCCGCCGAACCGCCAGGCGGCGCCACTCGGGAAGCCACTCGGCGACCTCCGCGACGCCGATCTGCCGCGTCGTGCGGTCGCGCCAGATGTCGCACATCCGGCAGCGGCAGTCGCAGCGGCTGTGCGGCTCGAGGACGAGGACGGGGAGGCGCTCGATCGGGTCGAGCGCGGGGAGGGGCGGCGGCAGCGGGCGCCCGGAGGCGAGGGCGGCGCGGTCCGGCTCGGGGCGCGAAGCGAGGAGCGTCATCGCCGCACCAGCTCGAGGAGGTAGTGGTCGGCGAGCCAGGGCAGCGGGAGGAGGGTCTCCCAGCGGCGCTCGGCGCGGTCGAGCCGGTCGAGGAGCCGCGGGTGACGCGCCACGCCGGCGGCGAGCGACGGCGGCGGCAGCAGCGCGCCGACGG
>DATABP010000649.1:0-1950 GCA_036259515.1 Thermoanaerobaculia bacterium
GCGCCGCGGCGCCGTGCGGGAGTGGCCGCGGTCACGCCGGGCGGCTCTTCTCCTCGCTGCGCTGCTCGTCGAGGGTGCGCGGCTCGTCGTCGCTCTTCAGGCCGGCCTTGAGGTTGCGGATGCCCTCGCCGATGCCGCGGCCGATCTGGGGGAGCTTGGTGGCGCCGAACAGCAGCACCAGGATCAGGAAGACGAAGACCATCTCCTGGAGGCCGAAGGGTCCGAAGGCGAGGATCATGGGCGTGGCTCCGAGGTCGGGCGCGCCGTGCGGCCGGCGGGCTCGCGGTCGTCCAGCATAACAGAGGGGGTGGGCGGCAAAGTCCCGCGGGGCTACAGGCGTCCTTCCAGGGCCGGCCGCCAGCGGCGGGCGAGCGCCGGTGCGAGATCGGCCGTCTCCGGGGCGGCGGCGAGGTGGACGAGGGCCTTGCGGAGCGTCGGCGGCACCAGGGCCAGGCGGCGGGTCTTGCCCTCGCGCGCGGCGCCGGCGTAGCTGCCGACCGCCTTCAAGGTTCGCTGCGCCGCCGTGCGGTGGTAGTCGACCCGCCCCTCCGCGCCCACGCCCCAGGCGGCGAGCAGCTCGTCCTCGAGCGCCGGCGGCGGGAAGAGGGTGTCGTTGGCGAGCGAGGCGAGGTCGTAGAGCGGCGGGCCGAGGCGGAGGTCCTGGTGGTCGAGGAAGGCGATCTCGCCGTCCGGCAGCGGCACCAGGTTGCGAGGCGTCAGGTCGCGGTGGCAGGGCACCGGCGGCGCCGCGGCGATCGCCGCGCAGAGGTCGGCGAGCGCCGCCCGCAGCGCGGCCTCCTCGGCGCCCTGGCCGCCCAGCCCGCGCGGGGTGAGGAAGGTGTCCCAGGTCTTCTCCAGCTCGCGGGCGAGGAGGTCGCGGTCGAGCGGCGGCGAGAGCCCCGCCACCTCGGCCGCCGGCAGCCGCGCGATCGCCCGCGCCGGCGCGATCACCCGGCGGTACCACGGCGCCAGCTCGTCCCAGCCCCGCCCCTCGCCCCACTCGTGGAGCGTCTCGCCGCCCAGGTCCTCGACCAGCGTCCAGGGGCGGTCGCAGTCGACCGCGAGGAGGCGCGGCACCCGCACCCGGGCCGCCTCGAGCAGCCGGGTGGTCGCCGCGAAACGCCGGCAGGCTGCCTCTTGCCCGCGCGGGTAGGCGGCGAGGACGGCGCTGCCGCCGTCGAGGCGGAGGCGGAAGTAGCGGCGGGCGCTGACGTCGCCCGGCAGCGGCTCGATCTCGTCGAGACGGTGGCCGGCGGCGGCCAGCCAGTCGGCCAGCTCGCGGCGGTCCGACCACGGCAGGACGGCCTGGGGAGCGGGGTGGACGGGGGGCGGCGAAGCGGTCAAGTTGCCAAGCGTAGCACCGGTTTTCCTTTGCCGTCCGAGGTTTGACAGGCCCCGGAGCGGACGGGATAATCGCCGCCACGCCGGCCGCGACGGCCTTCGACACAAGGAGCGACGGGAGCGAGAGGCAGGGCCGCCGGAGCGGCGCCGGAAGCGACAGATGGACGCCCGACTGAAGCAGAAGCTCGAGGACCTCGGCCGCGCGGTGTCGCAGGCGATCTCCGACTCCACCGACGCCACGCGCCAACTGTCCGAGCTGCGCGAGGAGGGCTACGCGGTCTACCTGCTGCTCGAGAGCGAGGCCGCCAAGCGCGCCCGCGCCGCCCGCCAGCGCACCCCGGCGGCGCGCGGCCGGGCGCAGCGCCAGCTCGGCGAGGGCGAGCCGGTGGCCGCCGGGCTGCCGGCCGAGGAGGCCGCCGCGGCCGCCGCCGTGCCGCAGCCGTCCGACCCCACCTTCCTGATCGACGGCCGCGACCTCGCCTTCCTGCGCTCGGTGGGCATCGACCCGACGCGCTCGCCGCGGCGGAAGAAGACGGCGGGCTAGGAGCCCTCGCGGGCGGGCGAATCGATCGGCGAGCCGCCCGTGCCGCCGCGGAATCGCCCGCGGCG
>DATABP010000650.1:0-2804 GCA_036259515.1 Thermoanaerobaculia bacterium
GAGCGCCTCGCGCTCCCGCTCGCGCGCCGCCTCGGCCGCCTCGGCGGAGAGCGGCGCGCGAGCGGGAGCGCGAGGCGCTCGACCGCGCCCGCCGCCGCGGCCTCGCCGCCCTCGTCGTGCTGCGCGAGAGCGACCGCTTCCTCACCCTCGGCCGCGACGAGGAGACGGTCTTCACGGTCGGCGTGCTGGTGGTGGCGGTGCACCTCGGCTGGCGACTGGCGCAGGTGGCGACCGTCGGCACGGTGCGCCGCCTCCACGACGAGGTCAGCGAGCGCGAGGGGTGAGGCGGCGCCGCCCGGCGGCCGCCCCTGGGATCAGTCGACCAGCCGCACCTCGATCTCGCCCACCCCCACCTCGGCGTCGATCGCCGCCTCGCCGCGGCCGGCGGTCCAGTCGATCTCGCGGCCGAGGAAGCCCTTGCCGTCGATGCGCCGGCCGCCGACGTGGAGCGCCGCCTCGCCGACCCCGACCTCGAGCTCGGCGCGGCCGATGCCGGCCGCCGGCACCTCGACGCGCATCTCGCCGACCCCGAGCTCGAGCCGCGCGCCGGCCTCGACGCCGGTGACCACCAGCTCGCCGACGCCGAGCTCGCCGACCAGCGGCAGGTCGCGCGGGACGGTCACCCGCAGCACCATCGACAGGCCGTCGTTGTTGCCCTTCGGCCAGCCGTCGACGTCGACCGTCACCTGCTCGTCGCGGACGGCGGTGGCGAGCTCGATGCGCTCGGCGTTCCGGCGGCAGTCGCCGCGCCGGGCGTCGTCGCAGCGCACCTCGACCTCGACCTCGACGGTGGCGGTGGCGGCGCCCTCGATGCGGAGCTCGCCGACCGGGGCGTCGATCGACACCCGGCGGGCGCCGGCGGCGGAGACCTCGTCGGAGAGCCGGCGGACGGTTTCGGCGGCGCCGGCGCCGGCGGCCGGCAGCGCGGCGGCGGCGAGGAGGACGAGGAGGACGGTGGGGCGGCGGCTCATGGCGCAAGCTCCTGGGAGCGATGGATCGGGATCGTGTGGTCGTGTCGTCGTGTGGCGGTCGGTCGGCCGGCACGCCGGCTCTCCGCCCGCTGATGGTACGCGAGGGCGAAGGGAAGGTTCTCGCCGCGCCGCCGCGTCGCGGCGTCGTCCGGGGGCACTCCTCTTGCAGCCGCCGACTCCGCGCCGGCGCGGGCGCTGCCGCGCAACCACGGCCCGCCCGGCGAGGAGGATGCGATGGGATCGAACGTCTCCGCCGCCGTGCTCCGGCCCGCCGTGCTCCCGCCGACCGTTCGCCGCCTGGCGGCCGCCCTCGTCGTCGCGCTCGCCGCGGCGGCCTGCGCCACCAACCCGGTCACCGGCCGGCAGCAGTTGGCGCTGATCAGCGAACAGCAGGAGATCCAGCTCGGGCGCCAGACCGACCAGCAGGTGGTGCAGCAGCTCGGGCTGGTCGACGACGCCGAGCTCCAGCGCTACGTCGAGACGGTCGGCAAGCGGCTCGCCGCCGACTCCGAGCGCCCCGACCTGCCGTGGACCTTCCGGGTGGTCGACGATCCCTCGGTCAACGCCTTCGCGCTCCCCGGCGGCTTCATCTACCTCACCCGCGGCATCGTCACCCACCTCAACAACGAGGCGGAGATGGCGGCGGTGCTCGGCCACGAGATCGGCCACGTCACCGCGCGCCACTCGGTGTCGCGCATCTCGCAGTCGCAGCTCGCCTCGCTGGGGCTGGTGCTGGGCTCGATCTTCGTCCCCGAGCTGCGCAACTACGGCGACCTGGCGCAGACCGGGCTCCAGCTCCTCTTCCTCAAGTACGGCCGCGACGACGAGCGGCAGGCCGACGACCTCGGCCTCCGCTACATGCTCGACGACGGCTACGACCCGAGGCAGATGCCGGCGGTGTTCGAGACCCTGGCCCGGGTGAGCCAGGTGCAGGGGCAGGGGCGGCTGCCGGCGTGGCTGTCGTCGCACCCGGCGCCCGAGGCGCGCGCCGAGCGCATCTCCGACGAGGTCGCCGCGGCGGTGGCGGCGGCCGGCCCCGGCGAGATCGACCGCCGCGAGTACCTGGCGCAGGTCGACGGGCTGGTGTTCGGCGAGAACCCGCGCGAGGGCTTCTTCCGCGGCAACACCTTCTACCACCCCGAGCTCGCCTTCCAGATCACCTTCCCGCCCGGCTGGCAGGTCTCGAACCAGCGGCAGGCGGTGGGCGCGATCAGCCCCAACAACGACGCGGTGGTGGTGCTGTCTCTCGCCGGCCAGGGCACGCCGGCGAACGCCGCCAGCCAGTTCTTCGGCCAGCCCGGGCTGGCCCGCGGCAACCCGTGGCGCGGCGAGATCGGCGGCATGGAGGCGGTGGCTGCGGAGTTCCAGGTGCAGCAGCAGCAGGGCGTGCTCCAGGGGCTCGCCGCCTTCGTCGAGCACGGCGGCCGCACCTACCAGCTCCTGGGCTACTCGGCGGCCAACCGCTGGGGGGCGCACGACCGGACCGTCGCCGCCTCGGTCGACACCTTCCGGCGGGTGCGCGACCCGGAGGTGCTCAACGTCGAGCCGCGGCGCATCGACGTCGTCACCCTGCCGTCGGCGATGACGCTCCGCGAGTTCGCCCGCCGCTACCCCTCGACCGTCGACCTTACCACCCTGGCGCTGATCAACCAGGTGAACGCCGACACGCGGCTCGAGGCGGGGCTGGAGGTCAAGCGGGTGGTCGGCGGGCCGCGGTAGGGAGGAGCGGCAGCGGCGTCGTAGCGCATCCTGTGATAAGCAGTGCCGTAGATGTCGAGATCAGGGGGCGGTGGTCGCCGCCCGGCGGACGAGCTGCGCCACCCGGCGCTGGCG
>DATABP010000651.1:0-2261 GCA_036259515.1 Thermoanaerobaculia bacterium
GTGGACAGGAGCTTGCCGGCGGGCATCGAGCCGACGTAGGTCGGGACGTTGACGACGAACGGCAGCAGCGGGCCGTCGAAGCGGTAGACCCGGCTGGGCTCGGTCTTCGTCACCACCACCAGGTCGCCGTCGAAGACGAACATTGTCTCGGTGTTGACCTGCACGTCGGGGTAGGCCCACTGATACGACCCGACGAGCGTCGCCGGCGGCGGAGGCGGCGGCCGCGGAGGGGGCGGCGACGACGCGGAAGGCCCGCTGCGGGCCGTCGTTGAAGTCGAGCGCCCGCGACGGGCTGGCGACGTAGACGTAGTAGACGCCGTCGCGGGGCGGCGCGAAGCGGAGGCGGTAGACGCCGTCGCCGACCTCCTCGGCGTGGGCGCGGTCGTGCCAGATGCCGGGCGAGAGCACCGCCAGCACGGTCACGTCGTCGAGGCCGGTGATCGGCGCGCCGCTGCGCGGATCGACCAGACGGTAGGCGACGTCGACCGTCTCGCCGACGGCCACCTCGAGCGGCAGGTCGAGCGGCTCGACGGCGAGCGTCGCCTGCCGCGCCGCCGCCGCCACCGGATCCTCGGCGACCTCGAGCGGGAAGCAGTGGACGATGCGCGGCGAGTCGAGGAAGAAGGCGAGCCGGTACTCGCCGGGGCGACGCAGCCGCGCCGCCGTCGAGTACACGCCGGGCTGCCGCTCGTCGAGGCTGCGATCGACCACCGTCACCGCCCGCGGGCGGCGGCCGTAGTTCTTGAACTGACCCATCGGTGCCGCCATGCCTTCCTTATAGTAGTAGATGCTGCCGTCGCCGAAGTTCGCCACCAGCATCGCGGGCGCGCCCGGAGCCTGCGCCATGCCGCTCGCCGCGGTGGTCGCCGGGCGCTGGCCGGCCGGGGCGGTGCCGCCGGTGAAGTCGATCACCTGGAGCGGCTGTCCCTCGGCGCCGAGCGAGGCGAGCGGCAGGGTGAGCACCAGGTCGCTGCCGGCGTGCGAGACGTAGGCGAGCTCGTCGGAGAAGGCGATCTCCCGCGGCTGGTCCTCGAGCTCGCCGCTCTGCACCACCCGGTTCGACGCCGTGTCGACGACGTAGAGGGTGTCGCGCCCGGGGTCGAGGGCCAGCGCCCAGCGGCCGTCGGGGGTGACGCGGAGCGTGCCGAGCCCCGGCTCGACGGCGATCCGCGCCAGCACCTCGCGCCCCTCGCCGTCGATCGCCACGATCGCGCCGGCGGCGTCGGAGACGTAGAGGGCGCCGGCGGCGGCGGAGACGTCGAGGGCGACCGGCCGGCCGCCGACCGCGAGGTCGCGGACCTTCTCGCGGCGCGCCGCGTCGATCACCGTCACCGTGCCGGCGCCGGCGTTGGCGACGAAGGCGAAGCGGCCGTCGGCGGAGAAGGCGAGCGCGTGCGGGCCGGCGCCGGTGGCGACGCGGGCGACCTCCTTGAACGAGCGGGCGCCGACGATCGACACGCCGCCGCCGGCCTCGCCCTCACCGGCGTAGGTGGCCCACAGGAAGGCGCCGTCCGGCTGGAGCGCCAGCCGCTCGGGGCGGCCGTCGACCTCGACCCGGGTGAGCATCTGCCAGGAGGCGGTCTCGACCACCGCCAGGACGTCGCTCTCCGGCACGCTGACGTAGAGCCACTCCTGGTCCGGGGTCAGCACCCAGTCGTAGCCCGGGCCGGGGAGCCGCACGCGGGCGAGGAGCTTCGAGCCGCCGAAGCCGAACAGCGGGTCGACCACCGAGACGGTGGCGTCCTCGTTCAGGGTGAGCACGTAGAAGACGTTGAGGTCGAGCTCGGCGCGCGAGATCAGCGCGCCGCCGAGGAAGCCCTCGATGCGCTGCTTGCAGGCGTCCTCGCCCTCCTCGGCGCCGGGCGGCACGAGGTCCATCCAGGCGGCGGGGAAGAGGCCCGAGAGCGGGCGGCCGGTGTGGCCGTCCTCGACCGAGACGGAGACGCGGACGTCGCCGCCCTCGATCAGGCGGGTGGCCTCGCCGAGCGGATCGATGCGCACCTCGACGGCGACGCCGTCGGCGTCGAGGGTCTGCACGAAGCCGCCGGCGTCGGCGGCGGCCGTCTCGGCGGCCTCGGCGGCCGGCGCCGCGGCCGGCTCCTGGCCGGCGGCGGGGAACGGGGCGAGGAGCAGGGCGGCGAGGGCCGCCGCGGCGCTCCGTCGGAGGATCGGGTCGGTGTGGGCTGGCATCGGAAGTCTCCCAGGGAAGATCGCGTGGGGCACGAGTGAAACGGATCGGTGGCGAAGAAAAAACGGGGGCG